>NZ_JAGGDL010000002.1:0-250579 GCF_017653575.1 Pseudoalteromonas sp. K222D | reverse complement strand
TTCATATAAATAGTGACCTGCTGATCAGTGATTCGTGTTCCCGGCACAGTGAACTCCTCCGTTCTGCTGTACCGAACCTTATCAGATCAACCGGCCAAGATAATTGTCGCTAGACCGGCCACCGTAATTGTCGCTTAATAATGAGTCCTGGGTTGTTAATTTTTAAATCAAAGTGGTAATCAATAATGCCGCCATCGCGATAAATGCCTGCGGGTGTTCCTGCAATATTTTTAATTCCTTGCATAACTAACGGTATTGAACCCGATGCAAGTAAGGCCTCTTTTAAATTATTTTGGGTAAGCGCTATTTTTTGTGTTTTAAAATTATAGCTGTCGGTAATTGATAAGTCGCTTGTTGCTGGGCCAAATATAAAACGCTCATATTGCGATCCTAAATATTTTCGGTTTACTCGATTAAGCATATAACTTTTTGATAAACCCATAAGCTGTAATAATTTATTTTCACTGGCTATAAATCCATTCGATTTTGCCACTATAAAATGTGCTTTAAATACGGGGTTATTTATAATTTCAGCCACGCCGTTATTGCCAAAAACATCTTCAAGCAGTGCGCGGGCTTTAGTGGTAATTTCAGCTGGTGTTGGTTTATTACTAGAGTATCTGGTTTGCGAATACGATGTGGCTAAACGTTCAATGGCTGCCACCGGATCATTTTGCGCAAAACACGCGGCACGAAATGCACCGGCCGAGGAGCCAATTAAATTAAGTGGTTGGCTATGGTTTTTAAAAAACTCACCAAATATATACTTGTCTAACCCAAACAAGGTAAACCATTTTGGCCCGCCGCTGGCACCTAAAAATGAGCTGAATAATTCGGGTTTAAACCCCTGTTCGTTTATTATTTTTGCAGCAGTTTTACCTGCGTAAATGTTGATCATCTAAAAATTTAGCCTATAAAATCTGTGTTTAATTGCGCTGCTTATTTCTATTTAATGGTATATATTTGTTAATTACCTTGTATATAACCAGGCTAAAAATAGAATAGTTATGCAAAAATAAAAACGATTTTATGCTGCCATAAAACCGTTTATTAATGCTAAAAGTGACTTAAAATACGTTAACTAGTCCCAAATGCCGGTTTCGCATTTACCCTGTACTTTTACATCATTTACTTTAAATTCGGGCTCTAAGCCTTTTTCGCGTTGCGTATGATAATCGCGAGTAACTGCTAATATTGTTGGGGTTAGCAATATAATAGCGATAACGTTAACCACTGTCATTAAACCTAAAGCAATATCGGCTAAATCCCATACTTGCTTTAATGTGGCCGACGCGCCCCACAACATCATTGATAAATAAAGCAAAGTATAAATACCACGGCCCATTTTGTTATCGAGTTTAAATAAGTGCAAGTTACTTTCTGCGTAAGCGTAGTTGGCTACTACAGACGTAAAGGCAAACAAGGTAATGGCGGCTGCTACAAAGTACACACCCCCTTGCGCTAAATGAGCGGTCATGGCGCTTTGCGTTAAACGTATACCTTCCATTTCGCCGCTTATGTCTATATCGGCAAGTAAAATAATAACCGCAGTACAACTACACAATACTATGGTGTCGAAAAACACCCCTAACATTTGAATGTAGCCCTGTGTTACCGGATGATTAGGCAGTGGGCTTGCACTGGCTGAAGCATGTGGCACACTGCCCGCGCCCGCTTCGTTTGAATAAAGGCCACGTTGAATACCATTTTTTATTGCTGCGCCCATCGCGCCTGCACCTGCTTCTTGCAGCCCAAATGCTGATAAAAATATATCTTTAAGCATAGCAGGCACTTGGGTGAAGTTTATTAAGGTAATAATAACTGCAACAAGCACAAACACTATGCCCATTACCGGTACTACGCGCTCAGCAAAGCGAGCGATTGCTTTAAAACCACCCACAATAATAGAGCCGGCTAACACAGTGATCACTAATCCAGAGTAAAAGGTTGGAATTTCGAAGGCAAAATTAAGTGCATCGGTAATGGTGTTGGTTTGCATGGCGCTAAAGGTAAAGCCGTAACCTAAAAATAAGCACAGTGCAAAAGTAATAGCGAAGGCTCGATTGCCTAATCCTTGTTGAATATAATACGCAGGGCCGCCTCTAAACTCGCCTTGGCTATCGCGCACTTTATATACTTGACCTAATACACTTTCGGCAAAGCCTGTGGCCATGCCTAATATGGCAATAACCCACATCCAAAAAATGGCACCACTACCACCTAATGATATAGCAACGGCAACACCTGCTAAGTTACCCGTGCCTACCCGCGCACATAAACCAGTACACAGCGCTTGAAATGATGATATGTCGCCTTTTTTACATTTGCTGCTGCCTTTTAGTAAACTAAACATATGTTTAAATTTAAGTATTTGAATGGCTTTTAAACGCACCGAAAACCAAATACCAGCAAACAATAAAATGTAAATGAGGACTTGGCCCTCTCCCCATAAAATACCATTTACACTTTTTACTACGGTATCGAACATTGCTAATTCCTTGTTATATTTCTTATTTAAATAGGCACTGCAAGCGACACAAATATACGTTATAAAATAATAAAGGCAGTAACACTGCCTTTATTATTTTATACATTTACTTTGTTGGTAAATGAATGCCAGCGATCATACACCTTACTGAGCCACCAGCAGATTCAATGGTAGGAATAGGTAAAGGCACCAATTTGGCACTTTTTTCTATTACCTTAATTTGCGCTGCAGTAAGTGCTTTAAAAGCCGTTGCTGATAACGCTAAAATCCGTCCGCTTTTGCCCTGTAACTCAATGGCATTGCCGCAAAAGTTATTAATTTGATCGCCCGATAACTCAATGACTTGATGATAGCTTTGCAATAAATGGCTTACTAGCTGCCTGCGCTGTTCGTTTGGCACCATGTCTAAGCCAATCATGGCAAACTCTGTAGCAACACACATTAATACATTGGTATGGTAAACCGCTGTGCCTTGCATATCGTAGGCATTAAAAACCACCGGGGTTAGCTTTAATTGCTCGCATACTGTGTTAACAACTGACTGTGTCGTTCGCTTTGATTCAACCGCATAAGCAAACTTATATTGATGATCAATAACCAGTGAACCAGTGCCTTCTAAGAATGAATTTTCTTTCGCTAAAAATGAATAATCAGTCACTGCAGACACTTTATATTGATCCGTTAAAAAATCAATAATATCTTTGCGATATTCTGCTCTTCTGCTTTGTGCGTACATTGGATAGGTTAGTATTTCGCCATTTTGGTGAGTAGTAAACCAATTATTAGGAAATACCGAGTCGGGCGTATCTTTATGCTGGTCTTCAAAAAGGTGAACGAGGATCCCTTCTTGCTTTAACACTTCTACTGCATTGGTTACTTCGTTATACGCATGTAAGCTTTGATCTGTTGTTAAACAGCTGCGTTGAAATGTGTTATCACGCATGGTTTGCGGGTTAGAAGTAAAATGATGTGGGCGAACCATCACAATACTATTTGGTGCTTGGTTTACCATACTTATGCCACACTCTCTTGCTGCGTATGCTCAGCGGTTAAAACTGAAAACAAATTACGCGGATCGGCTTGCTGGGTAATTAAATCAAGTAAGCTGTACTGCCCCGTTGCAATGAGCTGATCGCGAATAAATGCCAATGCCGTAAAATCTTCGCTAGCAAAGCCCACACCATCAAAAATAGTAAGTTGTTGCTGACTCTCACGCCCGCAAGCTTGTCCATTAATAACTTGATGAAACTCGGTTACAGCAAAATCAGCCCTCATTTGTTGAATTTCACCTTCAATACGTGTTTGTGGCTCGTACTCTACAAATACAGCGGCGCGCTCAAGCAGCTTTGTATCTAATTCTGTTTTACCTGGGCAGTCGCCACCAATAGCATTTATATGCACGCCTTGTGGGATCATCTCGCTGGTTAAAATTGTAGCGTTGGTTTTATCTGCAGTGCAGGTTGTTATTATGTGCGCACCTTTTACCGCCTCTGCAGCACTGTTACAAATAGTGACGTTTAAGCCATAGGCAGTGAGGTTATTAAAAGCTTTTTGCGACGCACTCGGGTCTATATCGTATAAATGAATATCAGTAATACCCAGTACACTTTTAAATGCCAACGCCTGAAACTCAGACTGCGCACCGTTACCAATTAGCGTTAGTGTGGTTGCATTTTTAGGGGCTAAATATTTTGCGACTAATGCTGAAGTGGCTGCAGTTCTGAGTGCGGTAAGTAGGCACATTTCGCTGATCATAATCGGATAGCCGCTATCTACATCGGCTAAAATTCCAAATGCAGCAACGGTTTGCAGTTCTCTAAAAGTATTTTTAGGATGCCCGTTTACATACTTACAGCTAAATAGTTCGCCGTCGCTCACTGGCATAAGCTCTATTACGCCCTCTGGTGAATGCGCTGCATAACGTGGGGATTTATCAAATTGCTGCCAACGAGTAAAGTCTGTTTCTAGTCGCTTTGTTAGCTGTTGTAAAACATTTTCTATGCCGAGTTTATTTATAAGCTTTGCCATTGTTTGTACGCTAATAAAAGGAACGCCTTGTTTTGGCTGTGCTATAAAATGCGTCATTAAAACCTCTATAAGTAAGTGTGTGCAATTATTTATAGACAGTTTATCGCTCTGGTGCGTCAGTTAAAATGGCAATTAATTATACAAATAGCATTGTTTTTTGTCATTTTGCTAGGCGGCAATGGTTAAATTTAGTATTTTGTTTAAAACTTACCTAAGGCTTAACCTATGACTCCCTATATTTATGACGCCCTCGACAAAGCATTAATAGCTGAACTTAGAAAAGACGGCCGCGCTTCTATTTCAACCTTAGCCACTACATTAAACGTGTCGCGGGGCACAGTACAAAATAGATTAGACAGATTACTTTCATCAGGGGCAATTTTAGGTTTTACCGTGCGTGTACATCAGCACATTGAAACCGAAGCAGTCAGAGCAATTATGATGGTAGAAGTGGTAGGTAAGTCGACCTCGCAAGTTATAAAAACGATGCGCGGTATTCCTGAGCTAACTAAATTGCACACCACTAACGGTGCATGGGATTTAGTAGCCGATATTCAAGCTGCTAACTTAAGTGAATTTGATGGGGTGCTTAGGCAAGTAAGGGAAATAGACGGTATTTTAAATAGCGAAACCAGTATTTTGCTTTCGTCTACTTAAAATAAAATGCTGGCGTGCATTACATACGCCAGCAAAGAGGTTATTTATTACCTCAATTCAATTGAGTAAATACCCCCCTTAATTTAGTTATATTTAGTTATAACAGTACTGCAATGCTTGATTATGGCTATGATCCCAAATTTGCGGGTTTTGCTCTGCTAAATAAGCACGCCCTGCCTGTAAACCAAGTTTGTGATCAAAACGTAAATCGTTATCTGAACTGCCAAGTAATTTGCTATGCAGTTTTTCGGTTGCAAAAATTTGTATAATTTCAACATCCTCTGGTGGGTTTGCAATAAACTCCAACTCTTCTTGGTATGCTTGTTCGTGCTGTAGTAAATAATCTATGGTTTTAGGACAATAGCCTGACGCGCACACAAATGCTCTTAGTTTATTTACCCATGCCGATTGTACTTGAAAGTTAATATCGACCGTGCGGATCACCACTATTTTACGTGCGCCTCGGTTATAGGCTTCACGTACAGGTAAAGGTGCTGCAAGGCCGCCATCTAAGTAAAAGTCGGCTACTGCTGGCTCTACTTGCTCTAAGGCAAGCTCGGCTTCGTTAGCTGCTAAAGTATTCATCCAAGGTGTTAGTTTTACACCTTGCTTATACAAAAATGGTAACGCACTTGATGCTTTTAATAGCTCACGCCATTGCTTGCTCTCGCCTGTAGGCGCTAAAAAGTACGGTTTGCGGTCTCGTGAGTTAGTTGCTGTAATAAGCAATTCACGATCCCCTAAGTTACTTTTGGCTGTTTTAAAATCTAAACTACGATTTACCTCTGTGGTTTTATCAAAGTACCAGTCTAAATCCATTATGTGCTTACCAATTAAACCACGGCCTAATTGAAAAAAGTTTTTATTACGCGACAACTCTCTGATCAAACGCTTTGCATAGCCTTTTTGCCTTGCTAAAAAACTAGTTAAGTTTTGCGAGCCCGCAGAAGTACCAATAAATAAATCAAATGGGTCGTAGTCTTGCTCTAACCACGCATCGAGTACACCGGCTGTAAATATACCTCGCTGTCCGCCACCTTCAGCAATCAGCGCAATTTTTGGCAGCGCTGCTTTATTAACTGAATTAGGGATTACATTATTTAGCGAGTTCACGGTGCACCTTCCTGTAAAAAGTAGAGTTATAGAGTTATAGAGTTATAACGTTTTGTGGTTTTAATTATAGCGGGTAAGTTATCACTATAAAATTTGATTAAATCTATTAGTTTAATCGCTTAAAGCGAATGCGGTAGGATAATTTATTTGCTGTTATTTGAGAGTAACTTAGATGAGCACCCAAAATACAGATTGATGTTGCCTATAAGCAAAACTAGTTTAGATTTCGCGTATAATATAGCAGGCGTAAGGTGTACGCCTGCTTAACTAAATGAAACTTAACGTTTTAATTCCATTAAAATTTCGATAGCTCTATGGCGTTTTTCGCTGTCGTATAAATCGTTGGTAAATATAAATTCATCAACGCCCAGCTCTTTTACTATCATTTCTAACTTGTGTCTTATACTTACATGCCCGCCTATTACACTTAAACTTAAAAAGTTTTCCACTTGTGCACGCTCTTGCTCGCTCCATAGGCCGTCCATAGAGTCAACAGGTGGTTGCAGCCATAATTCACTGCCACGCATTAGCGCAAGTACCCGCTGTTGCGAAGTGGTCGATAGGTATTGTGCTTCTTCGTCGGTATCGGCTGCTATCAGCGGTAACGCCAGCATTATGTATGGCTTATCAAGTACCTTTGAAGGTTTAAATTCACGCTTATACAACTCTATGGCATCGTACAAAAAGCGCGGAGCAAAGTGCCCTGCAAATACATACGGTAACCCTTTTTGCGCTGCAAGTTGCGCGCTAAATAAGCTTGAGCCTAATAACCAAATAGGTATATTGGTATCCTCACCGGGTATAGCCCGTATTGGGTGAGTGCCATTATAAGGCCCTAATAAGGTTTGCAGTTCGGTTACTTCTTGAGGGAAGCGCTCTGCTCGGCTCATGTCTGAATTTAAAGCTCTACTCGTAATAGGATCGCTTCCTGGTGCACGGCCAAGCCCTAAATCAATACGCCCTGGGTATAAGCTCTCTAATGTACCAAATTGTTCGGCTACAACTAATGGCGAGTGATTCGGCAGCATAATCCCCCCCGAGCCTACACGTATTCGATCGGTTTTACTGGCTATATGGCCCACTAAAATAGAGGTAGCTGCACATATAATGCCTGGCATATTATGGTGCTCTGCTAACCAAAAGCGATTAAAACCTAGTTCGTCAGCTCTTTGAGCGTACTTAGTACTTTTATGTAGTGTTTCGGATACCGTTGCCCCTTTGGGCATCGGGGCAAGCTCTAATAACGAAAAGGGAATATTAGATAACAAAATAGCAGCTCCTATAAATGGCATGCTTATGGTGTGCTATAACCACAAGCATAAAAACTAGAGATGGGTGTGCGTTACCTGTAATTCAAGATACTAAAGGTGCTAAACACTAAATAACCTGAGCATATTTAAGCGGGTTGTGCCGCTTGCTGACGTTGCTGTTTATAGCTCTCTGAATTTAGTCCCTTTTTCCAATAACCCGACGCCACAATATGCGTACGTGGTATGGCGTATAGCTCATTAAGTTTAGTTTTTACTTTGCGCACTAAACCTGCCTCTACCGCCATAAAAACAATTGGGGGTTGTACGCCTATTTTTAAATTGTTTAATGCAGTTAGCATGCTTTCATCTGGGCTATTGGTAACTAGCCAATTTACAGGGCGCAGCGTATCTAAACTAATAATGTCTTGCTCGCTAGGAGCATGAATAAACATATCAATTTTCGCGCTATGCGGTAACTGCTGAGCATAGCCTTTCACTGCATTAACTGAGGTTAAGTCGCCAAGGAGTACGTAGTGCGAATGGCTATAATTATCGAGTTTTTTAGGGCCCGGGCCAGCTATGGCTAAGCTGTCTCCCACTTTTGCTGTTTGCGCCCAGTTTGTAGCAGGACCTTGATGCATATTAATTACAAAGTCGAGCGTGAGCGCCCCCGTTTGCTCATTAACATGGTTAATAGTATAGGAGCGCATAAGCGCCGTTTTTATGTTTAAATCAAGTTCACCATTATGGGGCAGTAACACTTTTACATAGTGGCCTATGTAACTTGGCGTAAGATCTTTAAATTCATCAGAACCCACCACAATGCGCTGTAAGTCCGGTGTAATTTGCTTCGTACTTAGCACCTGTGCTTTGCGTATTTGTCTACTCATGTATTACCTCGTTTTACAAAAAGTTTAAATTGCATGCAGCAACATTTGCACAACGCCCCATTGGTTGATAAAATCAACTATAGCAATTTAATTGATATTGTCAACCATTTGGTAATTACTATGAAATCATCTCTCCCTAATACACTCTTTATGCTAATGCAAAGCTACCGCGTAACAACGCGTGATGCGATTAATGCGAACGACCTTGGTTTAAACGCTATGCATGTGCGTTGCTTGCATATTATTGCAGCAACGCCGCAGTGTACTGCTAACGATATTGTTACCCAAACTCAACGCGACAAAGCACAAATTGCCCGTTTAATTAAGGAGCTTTTAGCATTAAATTTAATCAACAAATGTGCCAGTGAGCACGATAAACGCTGTTTTATTGTCTCTTTTACTGCCTCTGGCACTGCGCTTTTTAACAAATTACTAAGTGCCGAGCGCCAGGTTAACGAGCAAATGTGTAAAAATTTAAACTCGACGCAAATCAACGACTTCTTAAGTACCGCACAAACAATGATCAAAAACATGCAGTGATCTTTCATTCATTACTTGGCAAAAGTAAAATAAAACGCATATACTGTACACTTGTACAGTATATGCGTTTTGGTTGATCTTTATGTTTGTTATTCCCATTTATATAGAAGCGGGGGTGTGCGGGTTTGAATCGCCTGCTGCACCATATAGCGAGCTTGGTGTGTCGCTTGATGAGCTATTAATAAAGCACCCCGACGCCACTTTTATTGGCGTTGCCTCTGGCAGCTCAATGCAAGACGTGGGTATTTTTGAAGGTGACTTGCTAATAGTAGACCGCGCTGAACAGGCTAAAAATGGCGACGTTATTGTTGCCAATTTAAATGGCTTATTTGTGTGTAAGCTACTTGATAAAACCAATGCCCGGCTGCTCTCGGCATCCCCTTTGTATAAACCAGTACAACTAACCTCCTGCGATGAGTTTCAGCTTGAGGGCGTAGTGACACGCTCAATTCGCCTGCACCGCCAAAGCCCTGAGTTACTGTTATATATGCCCTAGTAGACGCGGTGGCCTTTTATGCCAGTGCTGAAAAAGTATTCGATCCAGCGATTCGCTCAAAACCTGTGGTGGTGCTTACCAATAACGACGGTTGCATATGCGCGGTTTGCCCCATTGCTCGGCGTTTAAATATTCCTAAATTTGCGCCTTACTTTAAAGTTAAGCAGTTACTTGCGCAAAATAATGTAGTAATTCGCTCTAGTAATTACGAGCTATACGCAGATTTAAGCGACAAAATGATGAACGTTATTGGCCGCTTTTGTGACGTGCAACACGTATACAGTATCGACGAATCATTTTTACACTTTAACGGTTACACCCCTGTTATTAATGACTGGTTTGCATACGGGCACACTATTAGGCGCACCGTATGGCGCGAAACTAAGCTCCCCGTTGGTGTTGGCTTTGGCTCTACGGCTACTTTAGCAAAAGCGGCAAACCATGCCGCTAAAAAATTATCCGGATTTAATGGCGTTGCTGTTATTAACTGCGAAGCAAGCCGTAAAGCTATTTTACAAAGAATGAGTTGCCAAGATATATGGGGTATTGGTAAGCGTTTAGCCAAAAAATTAAAAGTAATGAACATACACACTGCATGGCAATTAGCGCAGCAAAACCCTAACAGTATGCGCCGTGCATTTAGTGTGGTGGTAGAGCGCACTGTAAATGAGCTTAATGGCATACCTTGCTTAAATTGGGACGACGTACGCCAAGATAAGCGCGAGATATTTTCGACCCGAAGCTTTGGTGAGCGTATATACGAGCCAACGGCACTTAAAACCGCGTTAATTAATCACGTTACTGTGGTTGCTAGTAAATTAAGAAAGCAAAAATCGCTTACCAAACAACTTTATATTTTTGCGGCGAGCTCGTCTCACGAAAACGTTTTTTATAAAAAGTCGTATATGTATACATTTGCCAGCCCCACTAACGACACCTGCGTAATGGCTAGTGCTGTATCTCAAGTGTTTGAGCAAATATACCAGCCGGGTATTCGCTATTATAAATGTGGTGTAGGTGCTTTAGAACTTATTGCGCAGCAATTTCAACAAGACGATTTATTTAATGAACGCACCGACAATCCACCATTAATGAATTGTCTTGATGCAATAAATAAACGCTATGGTAAAGGAATGCTAAGTTTAGCAAGCAGTAAATTAAATGAAGGTTGGCATATGAACAGGAATTTTTTATCCCCGCAGTACACCACGCGCTGGCGTGATATACCCAAAATATATTGTGAGTAAGTACAGCTTACCTATGCGTTACTGACTGTCGGGCACTTTTTTAAAAGTGCATGCAACGCTTGGCTGGCTTAAAGTATATTTAAGTGTGTCGTTAGCTAAAAAGTAAATGCTTTGGCTAATTATTTTTTCGTTAGCTGGATTTTCGCAGCGACTCATTCTTAAGCCGTTTTCAATGCCGTCGCTTTTGTATTTTAATGAGCTAGTAACAAAACAAAAATCGGGCTTTTTAACCGTTTGTGTTCCGTTATGTAATGAGTCAAAAATAATTTGCTCACCTAAAGTAAAACCGGCATCTTCATTATCTGGATTTACTAAACTCAATTGGCTATTAACGCATAACGCTGAATTAGCCGACACCACCTCATAGGCACCCAGTTTTGTTTTTAAAAGCGGAATAAAACGGCTTTTATTACTTGGGGTTGCAACTGCATGAGCGCTGGTAAAAGCAATAGCTAATAAAGCAAGTGTTAAGTATTTCATTAAGTGGTTGTATCCTCGAATTAGTGGGTTAAATAATAGCGAAATGCTTGGTTGCTTAATTTTTATAACTTTTATAACTATAACAGAGATTTACTTTAAAAGGAGAGAAGTCGTGTTGCTTTAAAAAGGCGCTACACACCCTAAGCGTTTTTATACGCAGTAAAAAATAAAACGATTAGGGTGTGAAAATATTACTGCCAGTACTTAGCAAATAACAGCGGATAGCTTTGCTTTAAAAACTTAGCTTTGTCTTTAAAGCGTTTGCCTCTTGGCTCGTCACTTCCTGAGGGAATAAATGGCAGTTCGTCATCGTTACGCTCCTCGTAAAGTAAACCAGCAATTAAGTCGTATTCATCAATGTACGGATAAGGCTGCTCGTTAACATGATACACAGGCGTACAGGCGGCAATTGAATCTGGGTTTAGTAAAGCGTTTTCGAACACGTCTGCGCCGCGCGATATTAACCAGCATCTAAACTCACTAAAACCATATTCGTCGTTACAACCGGCCATTACAAATGCTGCGCCAAATAAATCCCAGGTGTAGCATTTACGCATACAAATACCAAAGAATTTATCAAACTCAATTAACTGCTGATCGGTTAAATCGTGCAGTTTAAGCTTTAAGTTATCACTCACATTTTGCGGATCGAGCCCTAAATCGGGGGCGGTTACTAAATCCCAAAAAGCCTGTTCTGTTAAAGTGCTCATTATAAGATCTCTTTCACTCGGCCTACTTGGCCATCGTCTAAACGTACTTTAATACCATGAGGATGGTTTGGTGACTTTGTTAATAAACGCTCAACCACACCTTGCGTTAATGTGCCACTGCGTTGATCTTCTTTTAATACGATATTTACTTTTGTACCAGGGGAGATTTGCGAACGAGTAGGGACAGCCATAATTTATACTCTAAAAAATAATTTGGCCAATTATAGCCTCCAAGCATACACAAACCAACCTAACAAAGGTTAATCGACTAAAAACGAAATGTTCGCTGCTTTAATAGCCAAACCAATTGTTGCAAGCTGTTGTGTGATCTCATTTTTAAGCGCGTCAAAATGTAACTCGCTTTTTTGATACGCTAGGTCATCGTTAAAATAGCATTGAACTTTTAAGGTGTTAGCTTCGTTATTTAAATCAACGGTATGTGTTAAATAAGCAAAGCCAAAATCGGTTTGTTTTATATTTTCACAGGCAATTGTCAGTACTTGGCGTATTTGTTTATCACGCTGTTTTTGAGTTTTTGTCATAATGTGTTAGCCATAGCCTCTTAATTTATTAATATTTGAAATTAAATAGTAATAACGCTTAATAGCCGTTATTTAATAAGAGTGATTAAATAAGCGTTACTGAGTGTTTTCGGCTCGTTGTTTTTTAAACTCTTCAAAATTAGCCTCTTGTAATTTAAGGCATTCGTAATATTCTTTGTCTGCTTTGTAGTTACACTCATCAAGACGTGCAGATTGTATTTCATGAAAGCGTGCATCAGAGCTGCAGCCAGCGAGCAAACTCAAACCGGCTACAAACAGTAAACTCGCGTTTAGTTTATTGATAATCATTAAAATTCCTTACACTTTAGAAGGTAAAAACTGTATATTAAGCGCCTCAAAAAACCTTACTTTGTACAGGACTTATTATGATGTTGCCGCAGTTGCAAAAGCAGTTTCAGCGTATAGATAAAAGCAAACTATTTCAATCATTTGTTATTGCTGTAATTGTTGTTTCTGCTCTTACCGTAGGTGCTCACACCTATTCTCTTCCGCCAACGGTAGAAATTGTCCTTAATTGGATGGATATAGGCATTACGGCGTTCTTTTTAATTGAACTCGTAATTCGCTTTATTGCCAGTAAAGGTATCAAAGATTTTTTCTCCAAAGGTTGGAATATTTTCGACACCCTTATTGTACTAGGTAGCTTATACCCTGCGGCAGGCTCAAGTATGCTAATTGCACGCTTATTGCGAGTATTTCGTGTATTGCGGCTGGTGTCTATGGTCCCCGAGCTGCGCTTATTAGTTAACGCTTTACTTAAAGCTATTCCGCAAATGGGTTACATAGCCCTGCTGATGTTTGTTATTTTTTACATTTACGCCGCTGTAGGCAGTATGATGTTTGCACATATAAACCCTGTATTGTGGGGTGATGTATCAATATCTATGTTGACCTTGTTCAGAATTGCCACGTTTGAAGATTGGACCGACGTAATGTACGAAACCATGCTGGTTTATAAACTTAGCTGGATTTACTACTTAACCTTTATATTTTTAACTGCGTTTGTATTTTTAAATATGATGGTTGGCGCTATTTTAGAAGTGATGTCGCAAGAGCACAAAAATGCCCGCGATGAGCTGGCCGATAACGATTCACTGCCCGCGACACAAGGGCAAGTAAACGCCTTGCAAGCACAAATTGCTGATCTAAAATCATTACTCAAAGAAAAAGAGTATTAAATAAAAGGCTATTAATTATTCACAGCCACCAGCTTAATAGTCCTAAGTTGAAGAATAATTAATTTAGCATTTAAAATAAAAAAGGGTTAGCCAATGGCTAACCCTTTTTTTATAAAACAATGTGAGCGTTTATACGGTTACATTAAATTGCTACTATTCGCTGTCAACAATTATGCGAAGCATACGACGTAGCGGCTCTGCAGCACCCCATAACAGCTGATCGCCAACGGTAAAGGCGCTAATATATTTAGGCCCCATGGCTAATTTACGAATACGCCCAATTGGAATATTAAGTGTACCGGTGACCTTAACTGGAGTTAAGTCTGTAGTGCTAATATCGCGATCATTAGGAATAACCTTTACCCACTCGTTATGCGATTCTAAAATTTGCTCTATTTTGGCAACGCTAATATCTTCGCGTAATTTAATAGTCATTGCTTGTGAATGACAACGCATAGCACCAATACGTACACATAAACCATCTATTGGAATAGGTTGTTTAGCCGAGCCTAAAATTTTATTCGCTTCAACTTGCGCTTTCCACTCTTCTTTACTTTGACCACTTGGCATAGGCACATCAATCCACGGAATTAAACTTCCCGCTAATGGCACACCAAACTGATCCTGTGGCAATTGGTTCGAGGCCATTTTTTCACTGACTATTTTATCTATTTCTAAAATAGCAGCACTTGGATTTGCAAGTTGCTCGGCAACACTTTGATGAATTGCGCCCATTTGTGCAATTAACTCTTTCATGTTGCGCGCACCCGCGCCCGACGCGGCTTGGTAGGTCATGGGGCTTACCCATTCTATTAAGTCTTGCTCAAATAAACCGCCCAGTGCAAGCAACATAAGAGAAACCGTACAGTTACCGCCTACAAAGGTTTTAACACCTTGTGATAAACCTTGCTCAATAACGTCTTTATTGACCGGATCGAGTACTATAATGCTGTCGTTAGCCATACGCAGTGCCGACGCTGCATCTATCCAATAACCATCCCAACCCGACTCGCGCAATTGTGGATAAACCGCATTGGTGTAATCGCCACCTTGGCAGGTAACAATAATGTCCATTTTAGCCAGTTCGGTAATATTGCTGGCATCGAGTAACGGCTTTGCTTCGCCCGCAATATCTGGGCCTAATTGGCCCGCTTGTGAGGTGGTGAAAAAGGTGGTGTCGATAAGTGCAAAATCACTTTGTTGCTTCATACGCTCTAATAACACAGAGCCAACCATGCCACGCCAACCGACTAATCCTACTTTTTTCATTGTGAGTTCCATTATTTGATTCATAAAAGTTGCCTGAAAAGATTAAAAATTAAAATTCATTGCGTGAGATTTAATTTTCATATCAAGCTTAAGCTAACACTGGTGGTTTAACAAAACTAGTTAATAAGTTACAACTTAAATATATTTCATACTAAGCCATAAAAAACCAAAATCCCCATACAAAAGCATGGGGCTATAATAATTACCTTTACGCTAGCGTGGCTAAAATGTGTAGCTGTAGCTCACATCAAAGGTCATTCCCACTTCTTTAGAGCGTACTACAATATCTGACTGCGTAACTTGCTGCTCTTCATCAAGTAAGTTTGTAACTTTAAACTTAACGTTGGAGTTAAAGTCGGGATACCAAGTGTAAATTAAATCGAGTGAGTGAAAAGGCTGCTCGTAGGCATCATCACGCCCGGCTATACCGGCGGCCAATATACGCTCGCCAAATACGTTATACACCAACGAGCTACTATGCTGGCCATCAACAGAGTCGTAGTTGAGCTGTAAGTTAACCACGTATTTAGAATGCCCTGTCATGCGTTTAGTCGGGTTAGTTAAGTTACTCGCAAGTGCAGGATCAATATCTGCCTCTGAGTCACTTAAGGTAATGTTACCGCTGGTAAATAGCCCTTCGGTTAAAAAAGTAAGATCTTTTAGCCATTCAGTTTCTATACCGTATACCTGCGCAGTTTTACCATTTACAAATGAGGCTGAGTAATCTTCATCGCCAATGCGTAATACAGTTTCAATCGGTTTATCTATGTCTTTATAAAAGGCTGCTACAGAGAATGAATCTCCGGTGTTGCCATAATATTCATAGCGTAAATCGTAATTTTTAATTGGGCTACTTTGCAAACCCACACGGCCAAAAGTACGAATATCGGTTAGCGGATCAAAATACGACACTGGCACTACTTCACGTAAGTCGGGGCGCACTACTGTTTCGCCATACCCTAAACGTACTTGGTAATTTTCGCCGCCTAAATAAGTAAGCGATAACGCCGAAAAAAAGTCATCTTCATTAATACTGCCTGCGGCTATTTTTTCTGGGGAATAGTAAATATTTAAGTCATCCGCAGTAAAAATTAAGCTTGAGGTGCCTATAGAGGTTTGTTTAAATTCTTCATAACGCACCCCACCACTTAAACGCAGTAAGTCATCATAAATAACATCAAACGAGCCATACGCAGCTGATATTTTTTGCCCAGCTATATAGTCATCGGCATCAGGGGCTGAGGGTTCATTAAAGTCGAGTAAAATACGTTCGCCGTCAATAAATTCATCGGTTAAATAATTGCCCGCATCGAGTGGATTATCTGCCACAGTTAACGCCAGGCCAGTGCCGTTATTTACTGCAAAACTAGAGGTGTTATAAATACGCGCTCGGTCGGCGATATCAAAGCCGGTTTTTAACTCTACCTCAACAGCATTAAAGCTTAAGGGAAGCGTTAAATTACCGCCGTATGAATTTACTCTGTCTTGCATATTTATATACGAGAACAGCGCCCGGTTATCATCGCCGGTAATTTGCGAGTTGCTATAGTTACCGCTGTTATCGTAGTTATCTCTAAATTTAAACTCTACATTAGTTGGAATGTCAGTACTGGCTTTAGAGCGAGTATATTGCCAGTCGGCGCCAATACCCCAGTAATCTAAAAAGGTATGCTGGCCTAATAACTGATTTACCGTAAGCGTGCGCTGCTCTAAATTAAACTCATGAGTACGATTAGCCCGGTTATCATTTACTATGGTAAATACCGAGCTGCCTGCGGGGCTTTGCGACGTGGCTACCTCGGTTTCATCCTCGTTGTCGCGTAAATATAAGCTCATAAATGAAATACTATGGGTATTTAATCTATAACCTAAATTTAGCGTGGCGTTATAACGCTCGTTTTCTGTGGTGGTTACTGAGTCTTTAACTGTGTTAAAACACGATGTACTTACATCTTGCGCTGAATTAAGGGTGGTTGCACAATCATCACCAATATCTTGGGCTATAACAGCGGTTCTTCTTTTTGCCGAGTCCCAGCTTTTATCGTATTCACCTGAGAGTAAAAAGCCAAAAGTGCCGCCTAAAAAGGACTCATCAAAACTATTGCCTAAATGGCCTTTAATATCCCAATTTGGGTCTAGCGATTCATCTTTTAAAGCAAAATTACGTGGTAGCGATTTTAACAATTGATTGTTAATGGCAATTGCTTGGTCTGAGCGTGACGCCTCGCTGTTATCAACCAAGTTATCTTTAGCAATAATGTTCCCCACATCAAAATTGCCTTTGTATTGCACTATGGCGTTATTTAAAATTTGGGGTATATCGCCATCGTTGCCTTTATAGGTAAAACCGCTGCTAGCCGATGTATCTTTAGATAAACCAACCGCAAATCCGGCAGTAAATTCTGCAGGAATTGATTTAGTACGAATATCGATATTACCGCCGCCAAACGCCGCTGGCATATCTGGAGAGTAGGCTTTTTGTACCGCCATACTTTGAATAATACTGGCAGGAAAAATATCCAACGGCACTACGTTGCGCGTTAAATCTGGGCTGGGAATATAAGCGCCGTTTAAACGCGCGCTAGAATAGCGCTCACCTAAGCCACGTACGTAAATAAACTTACCATCTACTAAGGTTAAACCCGTTACACGGCGCAGCGCCGAAGCCGCATCGCTATCGCCGGTTCGCGCAAGTTGTTCAGCACCTAAAATATCGGCAACAAAGGCTTGGTTTTTACGCTCCTCAACTACAGCTGCGGCGCTACCTTGTAGCCGAGTGCCAACAGCAACAACCTCTTCTATTTCGCTTTGCTCACTTTGTGCAGCGCTCAAATTAAGCGAGCTTGCTAAAAGCGAGAGACTAATTGCCAATGACAATTTATTCAATCTAGCTTGATTCAACATCTTTACAGATCCCTAATCAGTTAAAAAAGGGGCGCCTAAAATGCACTTTGCAAATGGCGCCCTAACTATTTAATGTGCGTTACTGATGTATTAGTCTTGAGCTGATGCAGCGAGTGCTGTTTCTACCCACTTGTACCAAGGTGATGTGGTGTCTTGATCAGACACTGCACCAATGTAAGGAGCGGCTTCAAAAAAGCTCGCATCTAAGCCACTTAAGTCGTTAGCGGTAACAGTAATATCGGTTGAGGCAGTATTTGTAGCAAAGCCATTGCTAGCAAATACATCGGCCCCTTCGCCTATACGTTGATTACTGCCGTTATTATCAAACCAGGCAGTAAGTGTAGTGGCCGTTAATGCTGCAGGCTCTTTACCACTATTAAAGGTGCCATCGGCATCGTCAAATTCAGAGGCGCAGGTCATTACTGAGCTATTAAAAATAATTTTATCGGCTTGTTTTTCGCCATCGCTTGAAAAGCTAATACAGCTAGATTGCAAAGCTATGTCTTTGGTCATTAATACGTTATAAAAATTAGCATTAAATGAGTCATCAAATTTAAACGCATTTGAAGGGTCAGTATCACGAACCGATAGGCCATCGGTGGTGATAATAGTGACATTAGCAATGGTTGGGTTTGATGGTGCCACTTGCGCACTTGATGTACCTTTTACGCCGTCTGACTCAAAGCCGTTATTACCCATATATACTGTGGTGCCTTCGCGGGTAATTACGGTGCCGTGTTTAACAAACAAAAACTGCGCTTTGCCCTGCCAACCTGCATCAAAGTCAAACGAATCATCTTGAGTGTCGGTTACAACAACATGCTTAATGGTGGTTGCGCCACCAAATATTTCAATACCATCATCAAAACCTTGGTGAATATGAATGTAGTCAAACTCTGAACCCGAGCCTACCGCATTGAGGGTTAACGAGTTTAAATCATCCCCTTCTCCGCCTACTTTAGGACCTGATCCGGCATACCAAATTTTGGTCCATTTAATATTACCGCTAGAGTCGCTATTATCATTACCACCAAAGTAACTGGTGATCCCTTCTGAGGGCACATTACACGTTGCCGCGTCGCGCTCTGCGTCAGTACATTGGTCAGTAATGCCATTACCATTAATAATTATGCCGCCCCAATCTGCATAGAGTGGGCCTTTACCTTCGGCATCAAAACGAGGAAACGCCTTAGCAGAGGTAAATACAATCGGTTTATCGGCAGTGCCAACAGCTTGAATTTTTGCACCACGAGCAATGCGCACAATAGCCTCACCCGATTTAAATGCAAGAGTTGCCCCAGGCTTAACCGTTAACGTAGGGCCGTTTGTTGGAATGCTAAAATCAGTAGTCGTGTCGCCATCTGTACCAATTAATAATGCGTCTTCGAATAAGTGAACACCGCCATCTGGTAATTCTTCAAAGGTTAAGTTAGCTGTAATTTGAATGTTTTTACTGGCAAACGAGTCATTATATAAACAGTCTTTACCATCAAAAATACCAGCAACCGTGCCCGCATCAGTTTGATACTCGGTACAACTAATATCATCGTTAGTGCCACCGCTATTATTATTTGAATTATTAACACTGTTATCAGTACTGGTGCTGTTATCGTTCACCGTGGGTGTAATTTCGATATCGCCGCCACAGCCTGCTAAAATCATTGCAGTAGCCACTAGACTAACCTTAAATAAGCCAGATAATTTCATTGTTCACTCCGTTAAAGTATTTAATTATTTTGTTAGCGCATTAAGTAATAACTTAAGTCACTTTAAGGCACGACACTCATGCATTAAGGTCACTTGAGTTATCGAATAGGAGTACAATACGGGAGAGATATGACAGTGCCGTTACATTTTAATAAACACTATGTGACAATAATAAATTAAGCATATTCATATGGTTAACTTTGCAGAAGTAAAAAAACCGCACTAAATTAATATTAGTGCGGTTTGGCGTTGCGATTATAAACTGTTTTTATGCGCTATTAATTTAGCACCTAGCGCAAAAGTAAAACATTAAAGTAATGCTATTTTTAGGGTTTCAGCATGTATTTTTTCGCGCTTTACATATTTAATCCATTGCTTGGCTAAGCGCTGCGACTTTTTATGTATTTGCGCTTGTTCAAACGCTAAAATAGAGGCATCAAAGTTTTGTAAATTGAACTGTGCCATGCCCAAAGCTACAAATGCGTTTGATTCAAAATCAAGGTTGCCTTTATCAAGTGCTTTACGCGCAGAGTCGGCAGCTTCTTCATATTGCTCTGTATTTACATACACTTGTGCTAAGCGCTGATCGTAGTTACCACTGCTTGATAACTGCGCCGCTTTTACAAAGTATTTAATCGATTGCGCATCTTCTTTAGCTTGGATCATGGCTTCAGCTACAAAGGCATAGTTTTTAGCGGTTTGCTCTGCTATTCCTGCCTCAATTGCTTTACTCATCACTATGGCTGCTTTATAAGCCAAGCCATTGTATAAATACACCTGGGCTAATTGGCGTAAATCTGACTTGGAGGTTAAAAAGCCTTGCTGATATGCCGCTTCAATAATTGCTAGTTGTTGTTTTTCTTGACCTGTTTCGCCATACATACCTGCTAACTGCACCCAGTATTCTGGTTTGTTATACAGCTTAACCATGCGCTCTAGTACCTTTACCACTTTATCGGACTGATTAAGTGAGTAGTACATAGCACGCTGTAATACTAGCCAGTTCTCTTTTGGTACTTTGCCTTCGCTGTCACTTAGTGTAATAGCTTGCGTTATGTAGTTAAGGCCTTGCTGGTAGTCTTTTAGCTGATAATAGGTTTGCGCTCTTAACACATAGTAGCTCTCTGGCTTATCTTTTGTATTAATAGCATCCCATTGGTCTAAAAACGTAATTACTTTGTTGTAGTCACTGTTAGCCATTGCCAATTGAGCCAAACTAAACGTAGTGCTTAAACGTAATGTTTCTGGAATACCTTCCTCTGCGACTACTTTTTCAAACGCGGCTATTGCTTTGGGTAAGTCGTTTTCGTTGTAATAAATAAAGCCATAAAAGTTATGCATCATTGCAATTTCGTAGGAGTTCATGCTTGATGCGCGATCTTGTATAGAATCAAGCGCTTCAAGGCCTGCTTTAACATCGCCATCGTCGGCAAGCTTTTGGGCTCGCGCTAACTGGCTATATACTTTTTCACGCAGGGCCGGTACTCGTTTGGTTTTTTGCTCTGCGGCTTGCGCTGTAAAAGCACTCACACCTGGTAATAAACTAAGTGCACTGGGGGTTACAATACTTGCGCTTATTGTTGCGCTGCAAAAAAGTGTTAATTTAAAAATAACTGCTATTGGTTGTAATTTCATCATCGCCTCGCTTTTCTATCCATTAATAGGTTGAATTAATTAATCCAAAAATTAACCGCTTATCTGGAAAGATATTTTGTTCTGCACTCCCGCAACTTCAACGGCTTCACCATTGACTACGCGGGGCTTATATTTAAATTTAAGGGCTGCATCCATCGCCGCTCGGTCAAATAGCGATTCAGGCTCTGCCTTTAATACCTGAGGGTCGCGAACAGTGCCTTGTTTGGTTACTGTAAACTCAACAATAACGTAGCCTTCAATCCCACGAGACAGTGCGCGCCTTGGGTACACTGGCGCCACTTTTACAATGGGCAGATATTCACCATCACTTGATTCAAGGGCTAAACCACCGGCTAAATTCACCTCGGCATCAACATTGGCCGCAAAGTCAAAATTATTAGCTTTTGCATTGGCATCGCTGTTTTGCATTTTTGGTGACTCCATTGGTGGTGGCGGCTCTTTGGGTGTGGGTGGTTTTTGTGGTTTGCGCTGTTTTGTTTGTAAGCTTTCTTCTTTTTTAAGCCGTACAAAGTCAAGCACGTTCCCCTTTGCAGGTTCGCTCATTGCGCCCTCACCACCAGTAATAAGTGCCTGCATGCCTAAAAACAGCATAAAGGTTACTAAAATGGCTATTACAAATGCTATTAAATAACGCATGGCTAACCCTTAGGCTTCTTGGGCCGCAATCGACACATCAAACACACCCGCGGCGCGCGCTGCATCCATTACTTTAATTAAAGTATCCGTGGTCGACTTTTTATCTGCTTGAATAACCACGCTCCCTTGTGGGTTTTCGGCTTTTAAACGCTCAATATTTGCCTGCACCGCACGCACATCTATTTGGCGTTTATTAATCCAAATTTCACCTGTGTCTGAAATAGCGACCAAAATATTAGCGCGTTCTTTTTTAACCGCAGTGGCGGCTTCGGGGCGGTTAACATCAATACCCGACTCTTTTACGAATGAGGCGGTTACAATAAAGAAAATAAGCATGATAAATACCACATCTAGCATGGGGGTCATGTTTATTTCTTCTGCTTCGTCTTCTTGAAATAGGTTTCCTAATGGGGCTCTCATTTTTTATTCTCCTGAAATAAGTGGCTATAGATAGAGCCACTTATTAATAATTGCTTAATGGTCTAAAACCATGCTGTCTTCAAGTAGCGCTACTTCACGTTTAGCCCGGCGTTGTAAGTACGTTGAGGCAAATACCCCAGATAACGCACCGACCATGCCTGCCATAGTTGGAATAGTTGCTTTAGATACGCCCGACGCCATAGAGCGCGCACTGCCTGTACCTGTAATAGCCATAACATCAAACACTTCAATCATTCCTGTTACTGTGCCAAGTAAGCCAAGTAGCGGACACAATGCAACCATCACATTAATAAGTGCTAAGTTAGCGTTAAGACGCATACTGGCGCGTGAGATCATCGCTTGGCGAATTTGTTCTGCATTCCAGCTATTACGCTCGTTGCGCTTAAGCCAACTGTTTTTGATGGCTTTTTTGTAACCACGAAAACCATTAAAAAAGTAAATGAATCGCTCGAGTATCAATAACCACATCGCGAAGATTAACACCCCAATGACCAAGAGAACTTGGCCACCAGTGTCGAGAAAATCACGGATAGCATTGATTGAATCAATCAATAGCACCATGGTTTATGCTCCTTTTTCACTTCGTTTTGCAATAATGCCCGCGCTTTGCTCTTGTAAAATAAGCAGTAAGCTTTTTGCTCGGGTGTTGAGTATGGTGTAAATAAATACTGTGGGTATTGCTACAACTAAGCCAAGTACTGTTGTTACAAGCGCTTGAGAAATACCGCCTGCCATGAGCTTAGGATCCCCGGTACCAAACAAGGTAATGGCTTGGAAGGTATTGATCATCCCGGTAACTGTACCAAGTAAACCAAGCAGCGGAGCCACTACTGAAATAATTTTAATCAGGGTTAAGTTACGGGTTATTTTTGGCATTTCGCGCAGTATAGCTTCGCTTAATTTAAGCTCTAGGGTGTCGTAGGCTACATTTGGGTAGTCGTCTTTTACTTTCATAACACGGCCTAGTGGATTATCGTCGCGAGCAACTGTGTCTTTAAGTTGACGGCGAATTTTGCCACCCACTAGCAATAAAGATACAAAACGCTCAATTGCAATTAACAGGGCTAATAAACCCACACCTAAAATAACGTAACCCACAGCGCCGCCTTGGTGAACTTGCTCAGCGGTATCTGGGGCTTGTACTAGTAAACCTAAAATTGAGCCACCGGTTGGGTCTAGTGCAAACTGCACAATACCGTTTTTAGCCTGCTGTAACTCGCCTGCGGTTGATGTATAGCGCGATACGGGCTGGCGGGTAAGCTCACTTAACGTATTTGTACTTGAGCTGTACTCTAAATATTTACCGTTGGATATAAGGTTAAAAGCACCAACACGCACAACTTCTTGCTCTGCTTTGTTACCACCTTCAATAATAACCTGAGTATTAAAGCGGCTCACTTTGCCTTGCTCGGTCATTTCACGTTGTAGCTCGTACCACACTTTTTCAATATCTTCGATTGAAGCAAGTTGTGAAGTAGATCCCATTTTTTGTGCCAGATCGTCCATAAAAACACTTCGCCCTGGTATTTCTGCCGATACCACAGAGGTAGCAAACTTATTGCTTGAATCGCCTGCCACTTGTTGCAACACACCAAACAATTCTTTAAGTGATCCCATACGCTTTGATAGGGTATCGGTTAAATTAGCCAGTTTAATTTCGTTTTCTTCAAACTGTGTTTCTAACCGCTCTGATTCACTAAGCATTTGACTACGCTTTGCTTGCGTGTCTTTTAGCATTTGTACTTGCTCGTTTTGACGCGCAGTAAATTGTTGTTCACGCTGAGTATTTTGCACACTTTGCGCAGATTTACCTTGTTCAAGGTTTTTAAGTAATGAATCTAAATCCATTGGCTCAGCTGCTACACTTGCGCATATAAAACTTATACTTGCAGCAAGTACGGCCATTTTTGTCATTTGAGTAAACAATTTCATTTTCGGCCTCTTATCGTGCTGCGTGAACTGGCAGAGTTAACATATCTGGGGCAAGTTGCTTACGCGCAATGCGTAAACCTTTATTAATTTGGCTAATGGTTGAGTCTGGAAGTGCTGCAAACGTTTTTGTTTGTGTATCCCAGCTACCTGCTAATTTACTATCACGGGTTAAGTAAATGAGCTCTAAGCGACCAATGCGTAAAAAGTCAACTTCGCGCTCTTTACCATTTACCTCAAGCAGTGCGCTGTAAGCTTCAATAGTGCGACCATAATCAACTTCTACTTGGTAGGCTTCGAGTACGCGGCGGAACTTTTCGCTAGAGGTAATATCGGCACGTTCCATCATGGCTTTTAAAGAGGTTAAACGCTTTTCACGCTCGTCTTTTAAAAATGGCACATCGAGTAATACAAACTGTTCAAGGCCGGTGATCATGCGCATCATTAGTGGCGTAATTTGACGCTCAATAATTGAAACCTGATCCATAGAGAGATTCATCGATTGCATTTCTGCAATTTGGTTATTTAACTGTTTTGTAAGCTGAGCGTTATACACAGCTAAACCATCAATTTCTTTATTAAGAGTTTTAAACTGTTGCAGACGCCCTTGCATTGAATCTGCAATCTTGTCTATTTTTGTTTGTGATTGCGCAGCCGATTTAGTAATTTCACTGCTTTTATCAATAACCTTATTTAAATCGTTTGCGTGTACAGCGGCACTTGCGGCCACAATACCAGCTATAATTAATGGTTTAACGCCTTTCATCGCATACACCTTTACTCGTTAGTTAGCAGATTTGCTAGTTTGTTTTTGTTAGCTTTAAACGTTTAATACAAACAATTAAAAACTAAATATTTTCAATGAGCGAAAGTGTATAGATGAAAAATGACAAGCATGTTGCGCAAAGAAGTCGCTTTTATGACAGCGTTAATAAATAGCCTGTCTAAGGGGGCTGTGCAAGGGGTTGTGTAAGGAGTGCTGTGTAACAAGTGTTATAAGGGGGAATGAGTGTTTGGCAGCCAAACACGCATAATTTAGCAATACTTAACCTGAGTTCAGGCTATTTAGCTTAAAATAGCATTAATTTGATTTAATGTTTTTTGCCAGTCGGTGTAGTTTATTGCTATTGGGTGCACTTTATTGTCATTAATAAGCACTAAAGATGGAAAACCCTGAATGGGCAAACTATGTACATAATTAAGCTCTGCAATTAACTCATCATTAAGCTCTTTTGATTGAAGCCTATTTGCAAACTGCGCTTTATTTAAACCTATTTGCTCGGCTAAGCTAATTAATGTGCTTTCATCTGAGGGGTTTTGAGCATTTAAATAGTAAGCTTGCTGAATGGCTGCAACCATTGCACTTTCTTTGCCCGCTTTACGCGCAATAAGCGCCGCTCTACACGCCGGGTACGTTGAGCGCCTTGGTTGGCAGTTGCGCCAAAAATCAAAATTAAACTCAGTGCCCAATTGCGCTGCTATTTTATGCCAGGTGTTTTGTAGCATATCTTGCATGTTTTGTGGCATGGGATCTTGGCTGTCAGGAGCAAGCCCTCCAACTTTGTATTCAACTACTAGTTTACTCTCAAGAGCGGCTTTTAACTTAAGCCAGCTCGGCGCATAACCCCAGCACCAACTGCACATAGGGTCGTGTACATAAACAAGTTTACTTTGAGCCATTTGCTCCTCCGTATTAACAGCTCGTGCTTAATGTAAGCCACCAACATTTACACATACTATAATGATTAATAGCTAAACTGTTGTTAGCGTTTGTTTTTAAAATTTAAACTTTAAACTTTTTAACCATACGCTCTAAATCGCTAAATTGTTGTTTAAGCTTGGTGCATTCATCCAAGGTACGGTTTAAATTAGCTTTGCCCTGTATTGAAAGCTCACTAATATTGTGAATGTCTGAATCGAGGGATTTAACAACCTGATTTTGCTCATCGGTTGCACTAGCTACAACATGATTCGCATCGCTAATTTTTTGTATTGCATCTATAATCTGCTGCATTACAACACCTACTGCATCGGCTTGTTGCACGCTTGTTTCGCTGTCGCTTAAACTGGTTTTCATTAGTTCTACCGCTAAATTAGAGCCTTTTTGTAATTGGCTTACGGTGTCTTCTATTTCTTGGGTTGATTGCTGGGTTCGGTGCGCTAATTGACGAACTTCATCAGCAACTACAGCAAAACCTCGCCCAGCTTCACCAGCCCGTGCAGCTTCTATTGCAGCGTTAAGGGCCAGTAAATTTGTTTGCTCGCTTACCCCTTTAATTACCTCAAGCACTTGGCCAATACTGGCTGTATGCACGTTTAAGCTATTAATAGTTTGCTGTGCCTGTTCCATATTTTTTGATAACTGATGAATACTGGCCACATTATTACTGAGTGTTTGCTGGTTTTGCGCTGAGTGCTGATCGGCATTTTTAGCTAACTTAGAGGCACGCTCAGCACTGTTTGATATTTCCATTGCGGTGGCAGAAAACTGATTAATAGCGGTAGCTACACTGTCGGTACGTTTAGTTTGGTCTTCGTACATTAATAATGTTGAGTCGGTTTGCGCCACTAAACTCGAAATAGCCACATCTAATGACTCTGTGGTGTGCTTTACTTGCTCAATAGAGTGCTGTATTTTTTCAATGAATAAATTAAAAGAATGACTTAACTCGCCGAATTCGTCTTCATTTTCAACTTCTAATCTACACGTTAGGTCGCCTTCACCTTGGGCAATGTTTTTAATAGCGTCGTTTAATCGCTGCATTGGGCGCATTAAATAGCGCAATAATAGTTGCATCATAATAATGATAACAACTATACCAATAAGCATATATATAGCGGCCGTTTTACCAAAGGCCGATACACTAGCAAAGGCTTTATCTTTATCGATTACAACGCCTAAGTACCAGTCAACGTTTTCTATACCGCGTATTTTTGTATACGATATAAGCTTACTTTGCCCTGCCACTTGATACTCTGTAAATTCGCTTTGCAAAGCAGTGTGGGTACCAAATAACTCAGTAGTATTTTTTAAATTAAGTGCTCTGTTAGGGTGGCTTAACACTTGGCCGTTACTGTCAATTAAAAAGCCGTAACCTAAGCCTAAAAAATCTATATCGTTAATAATTTTTGTAATAATGCTCATTTCTATATCGGCGCCCGCTACACCAATAAACTGCTCATTTTGCTGCATCGGCACAACCGCAGATATAGTAAGTTCATTGCTGGTTACATCTATATAAGGGGTAGTAAAGGCAGTATTTTCTTTGTTTTCTACTAGCTTGTACCAAGGGCGAGACGTGGCATCAAAATCAGCGGGCAATACTACGCTTTGATCGTTTAATATAAACACGCCATTGGATTTACCAATATAGGTATTTTTAAAGTTTCCGGCCAACTCAGCGGTATTAAGCTGTGTAAGGGTAAGCGCTTTGCTATCACCAGATTGGTGCGTTTTTGCTATGGCAATAACAATTGCCAGTTTGTCATTTAGCCAATTAGCAATGTTTTGCGAAACAGATTCTGAACTTTGTTGCAGTACGAGAGCAAGTTGCTGCTCGGTTTGATTACGCATAGATACATAGTTATTAATTGTAAAAACACCAAGTACCAACACTAATACCAGTGATGCAGCAATAGTGACCTTAGAGGTAAATTTTAACGAGCCAAGCATAAGTGCCCTTTTTTAATTGTTATTATTAGCACCTACAGTTTTAGCAAATATTTAACTAAATGTCTTAGTTATTAAAGCTTACGAGCAACAAAAGAGCTAAAACAGTAATAAAGGCTTAATTATGATTATTCATGAACTTAGAAGGATCGGGGAGATTAAGGTGTGTTGTTTAAATTGTGTACTTAAAAATACAAGCCCCTTGCGAGGCTTATTACTGATTGGCGCTTAACTGCGGGAGATTTATATCGTTTTAAAATACGCTGCACAGCGACTAAAGCGCTATGCTTTTTCCCATTTCATTTTATTATTGGTATCGCGCGAATTAATAATTGTAGTATCGCTGCTCTCTACGCCGCCTAGTTTTGCTAAACGGTCGTATAGCACCACGTTACAAGTGGCGGCGAGGTTCATGCAGCCAATAGTAGGAATATACACGACTTCGTCGGCCCACTTTAAAACGTCTTTAGACACTGAGCCATCCTCTGGGCCAAACACATAAAATGCGTTTTCTGGGTGGGTAAACTCAGGCAGTGGCGTTGCACCTTCAATTAGCTCAATAACCACAACCGTGGCACCTTGTGGCTTTACTTTTTCTAAATTATCGGTGGCAGTTAGTGAAATTCGCTCAACCACATTTTTTGTATCGGTATGAAACTTTTGTGCATTTAAATAACGGTTTCCGGTAAAAAACACCTGCTGTGCGTCGTAGCAACCTGCAGCACGTAATACACCGCCCACATTAGTTGGGCTTTTGGGATTTAATAAACCAATAACAGCCTGTTGCTTGCTCATTAATCACTATCCTTGGTTGGCCACTCTGCAATATATAGGTCAAAGTCATCGAGCTTAACGTCGCAATCTTTTACGGTTTTGTCTTTTACCGAAATGCCCTGCTGATGCATTTTTGTTTTGTCGCCATTATTTAACAGCGGATGCCACGAGGCCAACCCTCGCCCTTCGTGCAAACGGCGATAGCTGCAACTTTGTGGCATAAAAAAGATATCTTTGAGGTTTTCTTTGGTAAGTTTTACACAAGATGGTACCAGCGTTTGACGATTTTCGTATTCGCTACAACCACAGGTATTATTATCAAGATACTGACACACAATATTAGTAAATATTAACTGCTCACCTTCGCGTAGCTGATCGGTGGCGGTAAATTCATCTTCATCTTCGCTATCAATAAAGGTATTTAAGCAGCATTTCCCGCAGCCGTCACAAATGGCTTCCCATTCATTTTGGTTCATGTCACTTAGGCTTTTTTCAAGCCAAAATTGTGTATTTGCTAATTGTTGATCAAACATAATGTACTCGCGCCCCTAAAGAGCGCGCATTCTACCGTATTGCTGCAAATGGCGCAAAGCCAATACCTTGCAGGTAAGGGCTTTGCCTAAGCATTATTGTACTGATTTAACCCAGCGCTTTATTTTCTGTTCTAAAATTGGCATAGGTAATGCGCCATCTATGAGTATTTGCGTGTGAAACGCTTTAATATCAAACTTATTACCTAGCTGTTTATGTGCGTAGTCGCGCAGCTCACTAATTTTAAACTCTCCTAATTTATATGACAGCGCTTGGCCTGGCCATGCTATGTAACGCTCAACTTCGGCTATTACATCACTTTTAGCCATAGACGAATTAGCTAGCATGTAATCAATACCTTGCTGACGCGTCCAGCCTTTTGCATGAAAACCTGTGTCGAGTACTAAACGCATAGCGCGTAATTGCTCATCTGATAAACGCCCATACCACATATACGGGTCGGTAAATAAGCCAAGCTCTTTCCCTAAACTTTCAGCGTACAACGCCCAACCTTCGGCAAATACGGTGTAGCCACCAAATTTACGAAAATCTGGCAGGCCATCTATTTCTTGCTGTAATGCTATTTGAAAGTGATGCCCAGGTGCTGCTTCGTGAATCGAGAGCGTTTCGAGTAAAAACTTAGCCTGCGCCTTTAAGTTATAGGTATTAATATAAAAAACACCTGGGCGAGAGCCATCTGGTGCTGGAGACGCATAAGATGCGCCCGCAGCCGACTGTGCTCTGTAAGCTTCTACTGCTTTTACAACGTATGGCGCTTTTGGTGCTATGTTAAAAAGCAGTGGCAAACGCGCATCAATTTTTTGTTTTACGTTTTCGTATGCCGCTATTAACTCTTGCGGCGTGTTGTAATAAAATTCGTCCGAATCACGTAAGTGGTCAAAAAATGCAGATAAGTCACCTTTAAAGCCAACTGTTTCTTTTACTTTTTTCATTTGCGATAAAATACGCGCTACTTCACTTAAACCAATATCATGAATTTCGTTGGCAGATAAACTAAGCGTAGTGTGTTTTTTAATTTGGTATTCGTACCACGCTTTACCGTTAGGTAAATCGCTATAACCAACACTTTCTCGGCTATTAGGAATATATTGATTAGCTAAAAACTCGCTCATGCTGTTATATGCAGGTACTAAACGCTCTATAATCAATTTTCTATATTGTGCTGTAATTTGTTGCTTTTGCTGTGCTGTAAACGACTCTGGGAAGTTTTTAATTGGCGCCCAAAATAGTGAGTCTTCAGCGTCAGTTACCACATGGGCTGCAAATTGTGGTTGCAGCTTTTTAGCCAGTGGCCTTGGTAACACTACGCCAAGCTTTATGCCTTGCGCCATTGATTCTTGCACACTTACAAGCCAATTAATAAAGCCCTCACTTCGGGCTAAAAAGTTGCTGTAATCTTCAACTGTATTAAAAGGTTGTGCACTTTGTCCCGAGCCAAAACCAGCAAAGGTGTTATGTGCCCCTGCCATTTGATTAATTGGCAGTAAATAATCTGGGTATTGCATTCCTTCAAGCTTAAGCGCTAAGTCTTGGGTTAATATTTCAAAGCTTAATAATGCTTGTCCTACTAGCTGCTCTTTATCTATAAGTGATAAGCGCTGTTGATATTTTTTATAAAAAGCGGCTTTTTTATCACGGCTAGCCGATGAAATAACAGGCGTAAATTGGTTATTAAACTCATTACGGCCATTGTAAGTGGCACTGAGAGGGCTAAACATAAGCGATTCATCGTAATATTGAGCTACCAGTACATCAAGCTGTTGTTGTGCTGAAAGCTCTGACACCACTGCTTTGGCAGTATTAGCCATGCTCAATTGCGCGTGGCTACTGGTGGTGTTACTTTCATGCTTACTTTTATTTATATTAGTGCAACCACTTAAAGCAAGCAGTACACCACTGGCTATAACCGCCAAGTTTATTAATTTCATGCTGATACCTTGTTAAAATTTACTTATCGAGTATGCGTAGTTACATCAACTAAATAAAGAAATTACGATAGATAACAGCCATCGCTATTTATTTGCAGTTTGTGCTTAGCTTGGTAAAGTCGAGTTAATTTAAAATACTAATAAAAGACCCCCTAATATGAAAAAACAACTACTGTCTGCTTCTATCGCACTTTTATGTTTAAACAGTATAAATGCCTATGCTGTTACTTATGTATCTGCTAAGGCAATGCTTGATGTTCAAAGTGGTAAGTTAATACAGTCACCCCTTATTACCATAGATAATGGCGTGATCACCGCTATTGATAGCAATAAAACGCCTAAGCTTAATAAAGGAGATGAACATATTAAGCTGCCTGAACTGACACTTATGCCAGGATTAATGGACATGCACGTGCATTTAACCAGCGATCCAACGGTACCTCGCAGTGACCGTGTAGGACAATCGGTACCGCGTATGGCTGTAAAAGCAGCGTACTTTGCGAAAAAAACCCTTGAAGCTGGGTTTACTACCGTGCGCAACGTAGGCGCAGAAGGTTACAGCGTAATTGCAGTACGCGATGGAATTAACGCAGGCGATATAATTGGCCCTCGTATTTGGGCAGCAGGCCCCTCTTTAGGTATTACCGGCGGCCATTGTGATAACAACCGTTTGCCACCTGAGCTTAAATATACCTCGCAAGGCGTTGCCGATGGTCCATGGGCGGTACGCGTTAAAGTGCGCGAAAATATTAAATACGGCGCCAACGCCATTAAATTTTGTGCCACAGGGGGAGTATTTTCAAAAGGGACTAAATTGGGCGCACAGCAGTACTCGTTTGAAGAAATGAAAGCCATTGTAGATGAAGCGCACCTTCGCGACTTACCAGTAGCCGCGCATGCTCATGGTACAGATGGTATAAAAACCGCAATTAAAGCCGGTGTTGATAGCGTAGAGCATGCCAGTTATTTAGATGACGAGGCAATTAAATTAGCTAAAGATCATGGTACTTGGCTTTCAATGGATATTTACAATACCGAATATACACTGAGTTTTGGTGAGCAAAATGGCGTAGATGAGGAAAACCTAGATAAAGAACGCCAAGTATCTAAAGTACAGCGTGATAGCTTTAAACGTGCAGTGAACGCCGGCGTAAACATGGTATTTGGCACCGATGCTGCTATTTACCCGCATGGCGATAATGCTAAACAGTTTTCTCGCATGGTTGAGTTTGGTATGACTGAACTGCAAGCAATTCAAGCATCTACTGTAAATAGCGCAAAGCTATTAAAAATGGATAAGCAGTTAGGCCAACTTAAAACCGGCTTTGCAGCCGATATTATTGCAGTAAAAGGCAATCCGCTTAAAAATATTGCAACACTTGAGCACATTCCTTTTGTAATGAAGGCAGGGGTAGTTTACAAAAATTAGTAACTCTTTTTAGATAGCTCTACATAAGGCCCGCTTTTAATTTATAGCGGGCCTTTAATTTAAGTCTAAATAATTTTTATGCCTAAACAATTTATAGCTGAAACTTTGGCCAACTTAGGCTGAAAAGCTAATCGTACATTTAAAAAGCATAAGTTACGCTTACCAATTTCAACACGCTTAAAAAAACAGCAAACAGATTGTTATTAAAGTTTTTTTTGAACTTTTTATTTATTTTAATAACGATAACCATTATCATTCACGCAACTTGTTAAATACGAATACTTACCATTATATGCATAACTTTAAATATTCTTTACTTACCCTTGCTTGTTTAAATGCACAATTAGCCTTTGCCGATGACATAAAAGTTGAAGACAACATAGAGCGCATTAGCGTTTACGAAAAACAAAACCGTGTTGTTATGAGCTCTGGCTTAGCTACTAAGTCAAACATGTCGTTAATGGAAACCCCAGCTCCTGTGGTTATTATTGACCGTGAACTTATTGAATCACAAGGGGTTAATAGCCTGCAAGATTTAGTACGCAACGTAAGTGGTTTAACTCAAGCCGGCAATAACTACGGTATTGGCGATAATTTAGTTATTCGCGGCTTAGATGCCAATTACACCTACGACGGTATGTATGGCGGTGCTGGGCTAGGTAATACCTTTAACCCGACTCGTTCACTTACTAATGTTGAATCGGTTGAAGTACTAAAAGGCCCTGCTACTGGTTTATATGGCATAGGTAGCGCTGGTGGCGTAATAAACCTAATTGAAAAAAAGCCTGAGTTTAACGAAAAACATAAAGTGGGCGTAGAGCTTGGCCAGTGGGATAGTTATGCACTTTCGATTGATAGCACCAATGCTATAACCGATAATTTAGCCTACAGGGTCATGGCTAAAACAGCTTCAAGTGCCGGCTTTCGTGACTTAAAAGAAGATCGCGACGAAATTTATACCTCGCTTAAATATGTATTCGATAACAAACAAAATATTATGCTCTCCGCGGCCTACATTAAAGATGCCATTGCAGTGGATTCAATTGGTCACCCTATTCGTATTTACGATGCAAATTCGGTAAATGGCCTAACGTCAGATCAAGTAACCGGTGCTGATTTAGTAAATGATCCGTCTGGCAATGGCTTGCAATTATCTGAAGCGCAGCGCATTGAGCTTGCAAATTCATTATCGTCTTCAGATGGTTTAACGCCTTACAGCTTTGGTACTAATGGTATTATTTCACCTATGGCTAAAGATAACGAAGGTGAGGAGCTGCGTTTTAAATTAACCCACAACTACTTTATTACCGATGATTTGTTTTTGAATCAACAATTGCAGTATCGTAATTACACCTCAAGCTTTGCTCGTCAAACCGGGGCTTATAATTACGTGTATTCAACCCGCAGTGGAGTAATAAATCAAGATCCGCGCGCGCCACTAGTTGAAGACGGTGTACTTTACCCGTTTGCAGCACGCCGCCAAGAGTATCGACAAGTGGAGGCCGACGAGAAGTCGTGGCAGTACTTTGCCGATTTGCGTTACGACTTTTCAGTAGCCGATATAGACAACGAGTTATTAGTAAACGCTAATTATGAAGATAGAGATATTGGCTTTAAACAATACTCTATTTATGATGCCGATAAAGTGATCAACGATAGCGACGGTAACTTACTTTACCAAGGCACTCTGCCCTACATTTACGATATACGAGAGCCTAACTGGCCAACGGGTAACTTTGAAGATTACGATCCGCTTAAAACAAGTGACTACAATAAAAAAGTACAAGCATGGGGGCTAGGTATTCAACATGTAAGTTATATTAATGAAGCCCTTACTACACGTATTGGGGTTGCCTATAACCGTATTAAACAAAGTTACGAGCATTTAGGTGTAGATGAGCGCTACAGTTCAAGCCTTGCAAACCCAACACCTGAGGCAAATACATCAGACAGTGGTTTAACCTATAATTTAGGTGCAACTTATCAGCCAACTGAAGATTTTTCGATATTTGTTAATCATTCTAAAGGGCGTACAGCCTACAGTGTTTTAGGCTCTGTAAGTGGTAATGAAACCGACAGAGAAGATTCTGAATCGTTAAGTAACGATTTAGGATTTCGCTTTAAGACCTTTGACGATCAGTTATTAGCGTCTATTGTGGTATTTGAAAGTGCACGAACTAATTTAGAGTATGCTAATCCTCTTTATGAAGCGGGTGTATCTGCAGAGGGTGTAGTTGAAAGCTTTTATAATGGTAAAGAAGAAACCAAAGGTGTGGAGCTTGATTTAAACGCTTACTTAAACGATAAATGGAAAATAAACGTCAACGGCGTATACCAAGATGCGCGCGATCAAAGTAATCCTAATAGCAGCAGTTTTGACACTCGCCAAAAAGGTGTGCCCTATGTAACTGCCAGCACTTGGGTAACTTACTACGCAAACATGTTTAATTTACCAGAGGCAGTAAATATTAGCGGCGGTATTACTTTTGTAGATAACCGCAGCACTAACTCTAGCTCGTTTTCGATTCCGGATGGTTATGTACCTAGCTATACAATTTATGACACTGCCATTTCGTACACAACTGATAAATGGCATATGCAGCTAAATCTTAATAATTTATTTAATAAGCATTATTACTCTAAAGCCATGTTTTTAGGCGGTATGCCTGGGCAAGAGCGCAATGCTAAATTGAGTTTTAGCTACACACTTTAACTAGGATTTGTCACTAAAATAATTAAAGGCGTACATACTTAATATGTACGCCTTTAATTGCCTTTTTTAACCGTTAAATAGTAACAACTATACGACCGTTAATTTCGCCTTTAAGCATATCGTCAAAAATTTCGTTAATATCCTCTAAGCGTTTTTCTTCAATAATTGCTTTTACTTTACCTTGTGCTGCAAATTCTAAGCACTCTTGTAAATCTTTTCGAGTACCTACAATAGAGCCCACAACTGACACACCATTTAATACTGTGTCAAAAATAGGTAATGGCATATCCTCTGGCGGTAAACCAACTAACACACACTTACCACCACGGCGTACACTTTTATAAGCTTGCTCAAAACCAGGCTTTGAAACTGCAGTACACACGACTGCATGCGCGCCGCCTACTTGTTCAAAAATGGCTTCACTGGGGACCACTTCTTTAAAGTCGAGAGTAATATCTGCGCCAAGCTCTTTAGCCAGCGCTAGTTTTTCTTTGCCGGTATCAACTGCTATAACATTAAACCCCATTGCTTTAGCATACTGTACAGCTAAATGCCCAAGACCGCCCACTCCCACAATAGCAACCCATTGCCCGGGTTTAGCCCCTGACACTTTAAGTGCTTTATACGTGGTTACTCCAGCGCAAAATAATGGCGCGGCTTCTGAAAAGCCAAGCCCTTCGGGTATTTTTACTACGTAGTCACCGTGTGCTAAACAATATTCGGCGTAACTACCATCTATAGAGTAGCCGGTATTATGTTGTGACAAACACAGGGTTTCTCTGCCATCTAAACAAAACTCACAATGCCCACATGCACTGTAAAGCCAAGGCACACCAACGCGATCGCCTACTTCTAGGTGTTTAATATTGCTACCAACCTTTTCAATTACACCTACGCCTTCGTGGCCCGGCACTAAAGGCATTTTAGGTGCAACAGGCCAATCGCCATGACATGCGTGTAAGTCGGTATGGCACACCCCACAGGCCGCTATTTTTACTAGTACATCATTTATGCCAACCTCTGGGATAGGCATGTCTATTATCTGTAATTTACCTTTAAATTCATTATTAATTGCAGCTTTCATAATCATTCCATCGTTTAAGTAATACCTATAAAATAAGTATTAATGTGTATTAAAAATAAACGTCATTGCTTTATACCCATTACAACTTAAACCAATATAGCTGAGTGATTATTAATCTAAATCAAACTTTAGTCTGACAGTAATTGCTTAACTCGCTGTAAGACCTTGCCATACTCAATAAGCGTGCTAGCATTAGTTTCTGAAATTACTAAAAATTAAGAAGTTATGAGTTTATCCGACAAAAATTTTTCCTTTGTAATGCACTGTGGTGAAATGGGTAGCCGCTGGGGATTCAATCGTACTATTGGACAAATGTGTGGCTTATTGATTATTACTAAAAATCCGATGACCGCGAACCAAATTGCAGAATCCCTCAGTATTTCACGCGGTAATGTCAGTATGGGCATTAAAGAACTGCAATCGTGGCAGCTAATTAAAGTACAACATATTCCTGGCGACAGAAAAGAATATTATGCCCCTGCGGGTGATATTTGGGACATGGCTAACCGGGTGTTCGAAGAACGTAAAAAGCGCGAAGTAGAGCCTACTCTAAGCTTACTGCGCGATAACCTGTTAGACACTGCAAACAACGAAGATGAACTTTACGCACAAAAACAAATGGGCGAAATTCATAACTTGCTTGAAACAGTGACTAAATGGTCGTCTGAGCTACAGCGTTTAACTCCTGAGCAACTTAATAAGCTAATGAAGTTAGGCTCTGGTATCGGTAAGGTAATTGATTTAAAAGATAAAATATTCAAAAAAGAGTAAGTTAAACCCAAAATCTAAAAAAAGCCGCAATTGCGGCTTTTTTTAGATACTTATTTAATCTGTATTATATTTTTGGATAGCCAATTCTGTCTGACAAGTAGCCAACACTGGTAGCAAAGTAGTATGAGCGATTCCAGTGCATAAATACTTTATAGTTATCGTAGGCTAAGTACATACGACCATTCATATCATCTGGCATTACCAACGCTGCTCGCACATCTACATTTGGCAGATCACTACCATCTGCACGGCGCACACCTAGTGCTTGCCAATCTGCTAATGAACGTTCTGAATCATTCCAAAATTCTAACCATTGCTTGCGCGTTTTAGTACCACGCACTAGCACGTATTTACTGTCAAAATTTTCTGGTAACTTAACCTGGCGACCCCATGTAAGCGAGTCGTTCCAACCTTCTTGCTTTAGGTAATTAGCAATAGAGGCGAATGCATCTTCTTTGGTCGTCCAAATATCTTTGCGACCATCGTTATTATAGTCAACCGCGTAAGCGTTAAATGAAGTTGGCATAAATTGCGTTTGCCCCATAGCACCTGCCCAAGAGCCTTTAAACTTGTCAAGGGTAATGTGCCCTGACTTTAAAATATCAAGCGCAGCCCAAAGCTGTTTTTTATACATGGTTTCGCGGCGACCATCGAATGCGAGCGTAACAAGCGATGAAATTACATTATGACCACCTTGTATAGCACCAAAGTTACTTTCAAGGCCCCAAATTGCCACAATAAAGCGCGCTTGCACGCCAAAGTCTTTAGCTACTTTTTCCAGCACTTCTTGATTTTCGGCGTATAATTTACGAGCACGATCAATTTTCCATTGCGGTACACGTTTAGGTAAATAGGTTTCAAGCGTTTCTTTGACTTCTGGCTGATTTTTATCAGCAGATACTATTTTTTCTTTATAGCTTGCACCAGCAAATGCTTGATCAATAAGCTGGCTGTCGTAACCCTTTGCAATTGCTTCTTGCTTTAAAGCGTCTAAATATGTTTGAAATTCAGCTTGGGTTTTTGCCATTACAGATGTGCTTAAACATACTCCACATAAAATTATGGCTAATTTTTTAATCATTCTCGGCTCCGTTTTCTTTTCGCAATTGGCTTAACAGATTCTCTTGCGGAGGCGGTATTTGTAAATAATACCCTTTTTCTGTCAATGCTGCTTTTACGGTTTCTAAATCAGCTGTACCTAACACCTCACGTTTTGCTAGGTTTATCAGCATCACATATTTAGGTTGACCAAACATAGCCATTAAAGGTTCCGGAACTTTAGTAAAATCATCTCTTTTTTCAACAAATAAGAAGCTATCCGCTTTTTTCTTACTTTTATATACCGCAGTGAGCATTATGGCCCTATAAATTCTTGCTTAACAATGATTCACACTATAACATGAGAGCAATAATAAGTTAGAAAAATTAGATTGAAAATTTCAATAAAGGCCTTATTCAGCCTGCGTTTATCTAAATTTAATCTCTGATCAGATAATTCAATTGAGCGTGTATGTCAGAACAAATTTTTGAGCTAAAAGGGAATCTTTTTACGTTATCAGTTTTACATCTTTATAGTACTGATATAAATCTTTTAGCAGAGCAACTGTATATAAAAATAGCCCAAGCACCCAAGTTTTTTGAAGGTGCGCCTATTGTTGTTAACTTAAATGAGATAAAAAATAACTCTCTCGATTTTGTCCATTTAAAATCATTACTTGAGCGCATGAGCTTTAATGCGGTTGGTGTATGTAATGGCTCAGACGAGCAACATACACAAGCTAAAGCTGCTGGCCTATCGGTATTAAATTATTCACAAGACGTTAAGAGTGAATCTGTTAAAAAAGAACCCAATACATCTATTGTTGAAAAAACAGTGCACTTGCCTGCACAAATAATTAATGGCACGGTACGCTCTGGTCAGCAAGTTTATGCAAAAGATCGCGATTTAGTGGTACTAGGTGCTGTAAGCCATGGCGCAGAAGTTATTGCTGATGGCAACGTACATATATACGGAACCCTGCGTGGCAGAGCAATCGCTGGTGCAAAAGGGTTTAAAAACGCACATATATTTTGTAATCGCTTAGAAGCAGAACTCGTTTCAATTAATGGCAATTACTGGATCAGTGATTCACTGCAAGGTGAACACTGGGGTAGCGCTGTGCAGATACAACAAAAAAATGAATCATTAGAAATTTCAGCTTTGGTTAAAGGATAAATCTCATGGCAAAAGTTATTGTCGTTACCTCGGGTAAAGGTGGTGTTGGTAAAACAACGTCAAGTGCCGCAATTGGTACAGGCTTAGCATTAAAAGGCTACAAAACAGTTATTATCGATTTCGATATTGGCTTACGTAATTTAGATTTAATTATGGGTTGTGAACGTCGTGTAGTGTACGACTTTGTAAACGTAATTAATGGTGAAGCAAATTTAAATCAAGCACTTATTAAAGATAAGCGTGTTGATAAACTATTTTTACTTCCTGCGTCGCAAACACGTGATAAAGACGCCCTAACACGTGAAGGTGTTGAGCGCGTACTTAACGAATTAAAAGAAGATTTTGATTACATTGTTTGTGATTCACCAGCGGGTATTGAAGCTGGCGCTATGATGGCAATGTACTTTGCCGATGAAGCAATTGTAACAACAAATCCTGAAGTATCCTCAGTGCGAGATTCAGATCGTATTTTAGGTATTTTACACAGTAAGTCTAAGCGCGCTGAAGAAGGCTTAGAAAATATAAAAGAACATCTATTAATTACTCGCTACAACCCAGATCGTGTTTCGAAAGGTGAAATGTTATCGGTTGAAGATATTCAGGATATTTTAGCGATTGATTTATTAGGCGTTATTCCTGAGTCTCAAGCAGTATTAAGTGCATCTAACTCTGGCCAACCTGTTATTTTAGACAGCGAATCTGATGCAGGCCAAGCTTATGCAGACGCTATTAGCCGCTTACTAGGTGAGACTGTCGACTTTCGCTTCTTAGATGTAGAGAAAAAAGGTTTATTCAAACGGATATTTGGAGGTTAACGTGTCTTTACTTGACTACTTCCGCTCAGAAAAGAAAAACAGTGCGTCATTAGCAAAAGAGCGATTGCAGATCATAGTCGCGCACGAACGTTCTCAACGAGGAACGCCGGATTATTTGCCACAATTAAAACAAGATATTTTAGATGTGATCCGTAAATACGTTAACGTGAGCAGTGATGCAGTCCAGGTTCAGTTTGATCAGAATGAAGATGACTTAGCCGTGCTAGAGCTAAACGTAACCTTGCCTGACGAAGAGCCAAAAGTATAAGCCAGTAATTAAGCATTAAATTACTGTTAGCAAAAAAGCCGTTCATTAAAGTGATCGGCTTTTTTATTTTTAACTTTAGAGTTTATTGGCTTATATAAATTACAAGTAGAATAATCATATTTTAATTAGCCTTGAAAGATCAACATATCCTAAACTCTAATTTGTATTATATTTTGGATATGAACAGAGAGCCACTTGGGCTCTCTTCTTGGTTCAGTATTAAAATAGCTTATTTAAAACTTATAGTTTGCACCTAAGTAAAAGCGTCGGCCTGAATATTTATTATAAGTAAAGCGGTTACTTTGTTTCCAATAGCCTTCTTCAATCTCTTCAGTTAAATTAACAATAGAGGCCGTGATTGAAAGGCTTTCATTAATATTATAACCAGCGTTAACATCTAATTGACCGTATGCTTTGGTATACATATTATAACCTTTATGTATGCCATTAGCCCTGTCGTCCTTCCAGTTATAAGATGCTCGTACACTAAAGTCATCATTTTCAAAGTAAACTGAAAGATTATATTGATGCTTAGCCGTACCCGGTATTTCAGCTTCAGTTATTTGGCCGTCAGTTGATACTTTACTACTGCTGGTTTCTGTATATGTATAGTTTCCAAGTACACCAAAGCCACTTTCAAATGAGTGCTGGAAGAAAAGTTCTACCCCGTCAGAACTTGCATCACCGCCGCCAACTTTGGTGCTCATTTCAACATCAAATGGTCCATTACAACAATCATGTTCGCGCTGTACAATTTCCACACTAGAAATCGGTAAATTAGCAATATCTTTGGTAAATAAAGTGGCTCCTAGCGCCGAACCCTCACCGTAATACCACTCGAGTCCTAGATCAAACTGATCCGATATCATAGGCTCTAAACCAGTATTAGCTGCTGTTCCAAAACCGCTACCTGTCCATGAGTCTGGTGAGTTAATATTAACAGGCGGGCCATAAGATTCTGCTTGGCTCAAATCAGCATAACTTACTCGCGACATGGTACGTGCAGCAGCAAATCGAACCACAATATCAGTACTCGCATCCCATGCTAAGTTAAAGCTAGGTAAAAATTCACTGTTATTACTGCTACGGTTATTAGGTGTAATACTATCGTCATCTTGACCAATTACATCATCGTAAGTAAGAGTTGATAAATCTGTTTTAACGTACCTTACACCTATATTCCCTCTAAAATCTTGCCATTCAAAATTAGACTGCACATAAGCAGACCATATTTTTTCTTCTAATGTATAAGTACCCGCTAAAGTAGGAACTACTGTTTGGGTGAAGTTATCCTGTATATATGCATCTAATGCAGCAAAATCGAAGGCCAAATAATTAAACGCTCCTGTATTACCCGCACTGTTATCAACTACATTATCGCTAACGAGTGACTCAGGATCTGGGTGAAAGTCAGGGTTATGAAACCATTCTGTGCCTGGTAAATAGCCACGATAACCACCGTTATCAGCTATACCATCATCCCATCGGAAGTCATTTCTTGAGCCTTCAATTTGATGATCTCGATATTTAACACCTGTAAAAATAGTGGTGAATATACTGCTGTCTACATCAAACTTAATATCTGTTTGTGCGTAATCTTCAGTGTCTTTATTTTCTGATGAGTAAGAATCAAACCAATCATAGTATTGGTATGCTTTTTTATCCGAGGCCAGATCTGTTGAAATGTCGTAACTGGGTTTGCCACCAACCGTTGACCAATGCCAGCTATTTACTGAGCCTTGTCTGGCATCTATATTGGCGTATGTTTCTTTTGAAGTACCACCCTCGGCTTGGGTGCGACCTACTTTAAAAGATGCTGTAAAAGTGTCGCCATGGTAGATCCCTTCAAAATCAAAGGTATCTGACTTTGATTCACCAATTTTTTCACGACCTGTTAATTGCGGCGACAATAAACCACGGCGTATAGCAACGCCATTATTAACATCGGCATCTCCCCAGTTTTGATCATTGAGCAGGCCATTATCTGCATTGCCGTAACCAATAACAGTATCACCGTCTAATTGCACACCAAAATATGGATTATGGTTATCATTCCACTCAGCAAAAGTAATTGCCTGTCCTATGTCATCGTAGCCCACTTTAGCACCAAAATAATTTAGGTTTAACTCTAAATTTGCACTCGGGGTCCACTGCACTGCTAGCTGATAACCATCACGAGTACGATCTTGAGTTGAGTTGTTAATATACATGCCGCTAGGCGCCCAAACATCATTGTAAACCTCCCCGGTAGCCTGATCCACTATTGCAGGACGATCTGCTTTTTCATCTGTATCGGAATGTAGGCGCCATCCCATTGCATCATTCGAAATCGTTTTTACTGTTCTATCTTGTCGTGTAAATCCAGCAAGAACACCAAATGTTGATTCTTGATTTTTCCATGAATACAGTAAGTTAAGTTGTGGTTCTGTTTTCTCAGTAACATCCGCATAAGTAAATTCGGCACTAACAACGCCTTCATTAGCTTCCATTTCTAACGGTTTTCGCGTGTGTAAAATGACTGTACCACCAATTCCGCCTTCATCTATTCGTGCTTCGGGGCTTTTATAAACCTCAACACTGCTAATCATATTTGCTGGTAATAAAGCATAGTTAAAACTGCGCGATGGAACGCCAGAATCTGACGAGGCAATATAGTTGCCATTTAATTGAGTTAACGTCCAGTCTGATGAGGTACCACGAATACTAACGCGGTTTCCCTCACCGCCACTTCGGTCAATCATTACCCCTGATACACGTTGAAGAGAATCTGCAATGTTTTTATCTGGAAACTTACCCACATCTTCAGCGGTAATAGCATCAACAACAGAATTTGAAGTACGCTTAAGCAATAAGTTTTTAGCTGTACTCGAGTAAATTCCTCTTACTTGGATTACTTCAATTTCTTCACCAGTCGTTTCTGCATATACATTAGATGAAAGCACGCCTAAAACAGCGCAACTAATTAATGATGCTTTGAATAAAGATGCAGGAGAGCGGTGTGTTCTCTGTTTTTTAAATCCTGAGGCGTTTTTTATTATTTTTCCACTGTTATTATTAACCATTATTATCTCCAGTAGTATTATAAGTGTTGTCAAATAGTGTTCGCGAGCAATTAACGCTTAGGTTATATACTTCCACAGCTTTGCTTTGTACGAGTTAACACTTTGTTAAGCTGCGTTTCAGGATAGGGATACAGTACAAAAAGTGATAATAGTATTTCGGTGAACACTAGTAAAAAATCGGCGTTTACTAATAAATAGATTTTATTAATCTCAACCTGGTTTATAGTATCCATGCTCTGTTTGTTATTTTGAGCGACACCTATTTAAATCGTAATACTTTGATTTAAATGTCTTATATTACAATTTTTGATAAGCATTCACTTTTCGATTTATTTGCTAATCGGATTTTTTAAAGAAATGATAGGCTCAACAATGCGTAATAATTTTGAAATCTGCTTAAGCGCAGATGAACTTGATAAGTTAGCTAGTAATATTCACATTGCATTTACCTGTGGTGCAAGCAGAGTAGAACTGTGTAGTGCCATGCATCTTGATGGCCTAACTCCTAGCATTGCAGCGATTAAGGTTGCCCGTGAAAATATGCCTCATGACGGTGACTTGTTAGTAATGATAAGACCCATTAGCAATTTATTTGAAGTCGATAGAGCACTGCTATCTACTATGTTAGAACAAATTGAAAGTGCGGCTAAGTTAGGTGCAACAGGAGTTGTATTTGGTGCTATTAGTCACGGTAAACTCGATATTAAAACCACTAGAACACTGGTAAAACATGCACAAAAATATCACCTCAGTGTTACTTTTCATCGCGCATTCGATTGTATTGAAAACTGGCAAGACGCTCTCAATTTATTCATAGAGCTTGGTATTAGTCGTGTATTAACTAACGGAACAAAGTGGCTTAGTAACACTAGCATAATACAAAATATACAACACTTAAAAACGCTAATAAACTTTGCTGACAATCGAATAGAGGTCGTTATTGGTGGTGGAGTTACTAGCAGTAATGCAGCTAAACTGTGGCAAATAGCAAGACATAACAATAATCAAGTTTCGCTGCATGTACACTCTGCTGTATATAAACAAGATGGGTATTTAGATCCTTTAGCAGTGTGTACTCTTGCTGAAATAATAGGAAAAAAGAATGAACGATAATACATCTACTGCGCTATTTTTAGGCATTGACGGTGGCGGTACAAAGTGTAAAGTTAGGCTCGAAAATGCCCAAGGTAAACTATTAGCTGAAGCTATAAGTGGGCCTGCAAATATTGCCACCTCTATTGAGGTGGCGCAAAAGTCAATTATTGCAGCAACACATACAGTATTAAGCAAAGCAAAATTACCTACCACCGCAATATCATCCATTGTGGCTTGCGCTGGACTTGCTGGAGCGAATATAAAAAGCGCTATGCTAGTAATGCGCGATTGGCAACATCCATTTGCCGAACTGAGCTTAACCACAGACATAGATATTGCCTGCCAAGGGGCTCATTTTAATAAACCTGGAGCCGTAATTATTTTAGGTACTGGATTTTGTGCAGGAGCTAAAAAATCTAATAAATGCATAGACTTTGGTGGCTATGGCTTACTGTTAAGCGATGGTGCAAGTGGCGGATGGTTAGGATTAAACTTATTTCGCTATGCGTTAGAAGTAACCGATGGTTTGTTACCAACAAGCCCATTAATTAATGCGCTCTTAGCACAAATTAACTGTACCTCTAGTAGCGATATCACTCAAATAGCACTTAAAGCAAAGCCTGCTTACTTTGCCAGTTTTGCTCCTTTAGTGTTTTCTATGCCTGATGATCCCTATGCTAAATCACTTTTACAATATGCCGCTAAATTTATAACCCGCTATGTAGATCACCTAGTGAGTATGGGTTACCCCAGGGTTTCTTTAATCGGTGGTACAGCAGTAAAAATTACGCCTTGGTTAACTGCACAAACACAACAGTACCTTAGCAAAGCTAAATCGACTCCTGAGCAAGGTGCAATTCAATTAGCAAAACACAGCCATAAAATACTTTAATCTTCTATTTTATTACGTAATTGAGACGGTATTTCACCGAACAACCGTCTAAATTGCTTACTAAAATAACTCGGCTCCGAAAAACCACATTGATAGGCAATTTGTGAAATAGGTAAGCGTGTTTCAACTAACAGCTTACGTGCATTTTCAAGGCGGATTTCGTTAATAAATTGATTCGGTGTTTTAGCTAAATGTTTTTTAAAACGCCGCTCTAATGCACTTACTGAAAGGTGCGCTAATTTAGCGAGTTCATCAATAGTTATTGTACGATGATAGTATTTTCTGATGTATTCAACAGGCTCTTCAATTACCCTAACATGAGATAATGCTTTAGATGTTTTTTCTAAGTGACGAGTTACGCCATAGGTGCCTAAAATAGTATCATTATCACCTCTTAGTACCTGTTTAGAAGTAGAAAACCACGCTAATTCACCACTTAGTGTTTGATTAAGTTCAAGTCTGTCGGTAACAACATGCCCCTGCATAACCCGTTTATCATCATTTACATATTGAAAAGCCAAATGCTTTGGGGAAAAGTCAAAATCAGTTTTTAGTAAAATCTGATCAAGTGACTTAAATCCTTGGTGCTCTATAAAATGTTGATTGCAATGTAAAATTCTACTTTGCGTATCTTTAACCCAAAACAAAATATCAGGTAGCAAGTCAAATGCGGCTATTAATTGGTGTATACCCGCTTTAGTTATAATTTTATCTTCATCCATTGTGCTATTTAGCGCCCCTACGCGTATTTATTTATATCTTGCAAACGCCGATTTTGTCTCATTGTTAACCGAATTACTATTATCACTTAACATTTCATTTCCCTATTATAAATAACATGTTTTTAACTTACTTTAGTAATCTTATTTACTAAAAGGAGCTTTTCCATGAATAGTAACAAAATACGTATGGGCATGGTGGGCGGCGGCGAAGGTGCTTTTATAGGGGCTGTACATCGTATTGCAGCACGTTTAGATGGATTAATAGAGTTAGTAGCCGGTGCCTTTAGTTCAGACTCAGCACGGAGCACGGCTGCAGGACAAATGCTTGGCTTAGATCCCGCTCGATGCTACGCAAGTTATCAAGCCATGTTTGAGGCAGAGTCATTATTACCAGCAGATCAACGTATCGATTTTGTCGCTATTGTAACGCCTAATCATTTGCATTTTCCTATTGCACAACTCGCTATTCAATATGGTTTTCATATACTTTCCGATAAGCCCGCTACTCTTAATTTAGAACAAGCATTAATGCTAAAAAAACAGCTTGAAACTAGCCATGTTGTATACGGGCTTACACATACCTACACAGGTTACCCAATGGTTAAAGAGGCTCGCCATCGTATTGCTAATGGTGAGCTTGGCAATATTCGTAAAATAATTGTTGAATATAACCAAGGTTGGTTAGCCAATAGCAATGACGAAACATCTAAGCAAGCACAATGGCGTTTAGATGCTAGCAAGTCAGGTATTAGTTGTTGCATGGGAGATATTGGGGTCCATGCAGCTAACTTAACTGAGTACGTGAGCGGCTTAGAGATTACTGAACTATGTGCTGATTTAAATCACGTTGTCCCCGGCAGAACTCTAGATGATGACGGTACTGTATTGCTACGCTTTAACAATCACAGTAAAGGAGTGTTAATTGCCAGCCAAATTGCCTTGGGCGAAGAAAACAACCTCACTCTGCGTATTTATGGCGATAAGGCCAGTATTGAATGGTCACAAATGGAGCCTAATAGCTTGTGGTTAAGAAGTCATAACGCCCCCGCTACTTTGTTACGCGCGGGTGTTGGCCCACTTTGTAACGCTGCCACAAATGCATTACGTACTCCAGCAGGCCACCCTGAGGGATATCTTGAAGCATTCGCTAATATTTATGTAAATTTTGCTAAGCAAGTTCAAGCCAGTAAATCAGGGCTGACAACAGTAAACAGCGAGTTTGATGTACCCGGTATTCATGAAGCAATTCGTGGCATGGCATTTATTGAAAATGCGGTGTCTGCATCAGCACAAGATACCAAATGGCATACTTTTAAAATTGGATAAAATAATAATGAAAGAAATAAAAGGACCGGCGATATTTTTAGCACAATTTATCTCAGATAAACCGCCATTTAATAACTTTAAAGACATTTGTCACTGGGCAAGTAACTTAGGTTATAAAGCAATTCAATTGCCAACTTCAAATTCGGACCTATTTGATTTAGAAAAAGCAGCTCAAAGCCAGCAATACTGCGATGAAGTGACTGGTATTGCAGCAGACGCAGGGCTTACAATTTCAGAGCTGTCGACTCACTTGCAAGGGCAGTTAATCGCTGTACATCCAGCATACGATGAAATGTTCGATAATTTTGCGCCGCAAGCAGTTAAAGGTAACCCCGCAGCAAGAACCGTATGGGCAAAAGAGCAATTAATGCTAGCAGCCAAAGCAAGCCAAAAGTTGGGATTAAAAACCCATGCAACTTTTTCTGGGGCATTACTTTGGCATACTTTTTACCCTTGGCCGCAACGTCCACAAGGACTGGTTGAACAAGGATTTGCAGAATTAGCTAAACGTTGGCTGCCTATACTAGATTGCTTTGACGAAATGGGTGTAGACGTGTGTTTTGAACTTCACCCTGGTGAAGATTTACATGACGGTGTTTCGTTTGAACGCTTTTTAGCGGCAACTAATAATCATCCGCGCGTAAATATTCTTTATGATCCTAGTCATTTTGTACTTCAACAACTTGATTACCTCGCATTTATAGACATTTATCATGAACGAATAAAAGCATTTCATGTTAAAGATGCCGAATTTACTCCTAACGGTCGCTCTGGCGTATATGGCGGCTATCAAAACTGGCAAGATCGCCCAGGAAGGTTTCGATCTTTAGGTGATGGGCAAATTGACTTTAAAAGTATTTTTAGCAAATTAACTCAGTACGGCTTTGATGGCTGGGCTGTTTTAGAGTGGGAATGTTGTATTAAACATCCAGAGGATGGCGCAAAAGAAGGGGCTGAATTTATTAAACAACATCTGATCCGCCCAACTGATAAGGCATTCGACGATTTTAGTCGAGCTGAAACAGATACCCAACGTAACAATCGCATTTTAGGTATTAAATAGGATATCGCTAATGAATGATAATAATAATAACAACCGCCTAGTATTTAGGCTCTGCTGTATTGCATTAATTGTTACCTCAATGACATTTGCGATCCGCGCCGGAATATTAGGCCAACTAGGTGAACAGTTTGGCCTTACTAGCACTCAGCTAGGTTGGGTTAACGCCATGGCCTTTTTAGGGTTCCCGGTTGCCACTATGGTTGGCGGCTTTATATATAATGCTATTGGAGCTAAACGACTTGTAGCACTGGCTTTTGTTTGTCACTTTGCTGGGCTCATTTTAACCATTACCGCAGACGGTTTTTGGGGATTGTTAGTCTCTACCTTTTTAATTGGTTTTGCTAATGGCTCTGTTGAAGCTGGTTGTAACCCACTAATTGCTCAAATGTTTCCAAAAAACACCACCACTATGCTCAACCGTTTCCACGTTTGGTTTCCAGGTGGTATCGTAATAGGAGCTTTGGCTTCAAGCGCTATGACTGCTGTAGGATTAAACTGGCAATGGCAAGTGGCATTAATTCTTATTCCAACCATTATATATGGTGTGATGATACTCAAATCACAGTTTCCACAGTTTGATATGCAAGTAAACTCAACCAGCAAAAACCTAAAAAACCTACTATCACCCGTGTATTTATTCCTGATTGTTTGTATGACAGTGACAGCCATTACCGAGTTTGGCACACAACAATGGATAGAAAAGATTTTAGGCTCTTCGGGTGCTTCACCTATGGTGATTTTAGCGCTTATAACTGGCCTTATGGCTACAGGCAGATTTTTTGCAGGACCAATTGTTCATCGTTTTAGCCCAACTGGGGTACTGCTTGGATCAGCAATCTTTGCCACCGCAGGAATATTTTTAATGAGCCAAGTGCAAGGTAACGCTATTTACTTTGCAGCAGCAATGTTTGCTGTTGGCGTCACTTACTTTTGGCCCACCATGCTTGGCTGCGTTGCAGAATTCGCCCCTAAAACAGGCGCTTTGGGTATGTCATTAATGGGCGGTGCTGGCATGTTTGCAGTTAGCATGTGGAACCCGGTAATCGGCCATTGGATTGATGCCGCAAGTAAAGAAGCCGAAGCGGCAAACTTAACGGTGCAGCAAACTCAAGTATTAGCAGGGCAAACAGTGTTAGGAAATCTGCTTATTTTCCCTATTATATTAATTGTGGTTTTTGCTGGGTTTCATCTGATTATGAATAAAAATAAAACGCTAAAAAACGCGTCTAGTAGCAACCATTAAAAATAAATAAACGAGGTTACATTATGCTTAAATCATTCAAAATGTTGTCACTTGCACTGGCTTTTAGTAGCTGTGCTTTTGCCCATACACCAGATAACCAACTAACCATAGAAGAGCAAAAAGCCGGCTGGCAATCACTTTTTAATGGTAAAGATATGTCTATGTGGCGTAACTTTAAAAGTGACACGGTTAACTCAGCATGGAAAATTGAAGATAACGCCATGACCCTAACGCAAGGTGGCGGCGATATTCTCACTAAAAAAATGTACCGCGACTACGAATTACAAATGGATTGGAAGATCTCTACAAAAGGCAACAGCGGTATTTTTGTATTAGTCGACGAAACTGGCAGTATGATCTATTCCCATGCGCCAGAAATTCAAATTTTAGATAATGTAGAACACTCAGATAATAAAATAGATTCTCATTTATCTGGCTCTATTTACGATCTTTTTGCAGCACCAAAAGCAGCTCACAAACTTGCAAATAACTGGAACCATGTACGTATTCGCATGCAGAATATGCACCTACAGGTATGGCAAAACGGTATCAGTACTACCAGTATTGTAATTGGCAGTACTACCTGGAACACCTTAGTGGCCAATAGTAAATTTGCTACGTGGGAAAACTTTGCAACGGCTGAGCAAGGGCATATTGGTCTTCAAGATCATGGTGACAAAGTTTGGTTTAAAAATATAAAAATTAAGGAGCTATAACTATGTCTAAATTCGATCATAAAGTACTGGTTGTTGGTTCGGGTGCTGGCGGTGCAATGGCCGCTTATACATTAACCAAACTGGGCCATAAAGTTTTATTATTAGAAGCTGGTAGAGACTACGATCCGAAAACAGAAAGCCCAATGTTTCGCCGAAATAGCGAAGCCCCTCTAATGGGAGCAGGCACTAAAGATAAAAGCTTTGGTTTTTACGATGCTACAGTAGATGGTGGTTGGCAAGTACCAGACGAGCCCTACACAAATGCCAAAGGTACCGATTTTTATTGGTGGCGAGCACGTATGCTCGGTGGCCGAACCAATCACTGGGGACGCTATTCGTTGCGCTTTAGTGAACACGACTTTAAAGGTAAAAGTCAAGACGGCCAAGGCGCCGATTGGCCGTTTGTGTATGAAGATATTGCACCTTGGTATGACAAAACTGAAGAGCTCGTTGGTATTTGTGGAACTAATACGGGTTTAGATGATATGCCTCCTTCTGCACCCGGTGTTTTACAGCCGCCACCAACACCTAGAGTGCCGGAGTTACTAATTGCAGCCAGTGCTAAAAAATTAGGTATTGCTGCAGTCCCTATGCACAGAGCCGTACTTACACGTAATAAAGATGATCGCATGGCGTGTTTTTATGCGACACCTTGTGGTAGCGGCTGCTCTATTGGTGCTGCTTTTCAAACCACAACTTCCCTACTACCTATGGCAATGGCGACCGGTAATTTAAAAATTGTTACCGACGCTATGGTTAAATCTGTCGCGGTAAATGACGCTGGTAAAGTAACGGGTGTGACCTATGTTGAGAAAAAATCTGTAACTGAGCATACTCTCTCAGCTGATGTGGTAATTCTTGCTGCCAGTGCATGTGAATCAGCGCGTATTTTGCTGAACTCTAAAACAGCCAAACACCCTAAAGGTTTAGCTAACTCGAGCGATCAGGTAGGCCGTAACTTGATGGACTCTACTGGTGCTTGGTTAGGCGCGCAAATTCCTGCTTTAAAAGGACGCCCGCGTTATAACGAAGATGGCCATACTGGCAACCACTTGTTTATTCCTTGGTGGGGACACAAAGCACATGCCAAAGGTGAGCTTGACTTTCCACGTGGCTACCACTTTGAAATAAGTAGCGGCTTTAATCAGCCAGGTTCAGGTGTGTCGGGTGATAAACAAGGATATGGGCCTGCCCTTAAGCAACAAGTTCGTGATGCATATGGCTCTTATGTTGGCTTTGCGCTGCGTGGCGAGATGCTCCCAAACAAAGACACTTACATGGAAATTGACGAAACCGTTAAAGATAAATGGGGGATCCCCGTTTCTAAATTCCATTTTAGATGGTCAGACCGAGAGCTTAAGCAAATTGAACACGGATTAAAAACAGCAAAACAAATTTTAGAAAATATGGGTGCTAAGGTCGGTAAATTACCGTCTGCAGAAAAAGCGATTTCTAAAGGTGGTGAAATTATTCATGAAGTAGGTACTACCAGAATGGGTAGCTCGCCAAAAGAGTCTGTTACTAATCAATGGGGTCAGACCTGGGAATGCGAAAACCTATTTATTATGGATGCCGGTGTATTTGCATCAAATCCACATAAAAATTGTACTTTAACAATAATGACACTCGCAATGCGTAACTCAACGTGGCTTGCAAAACAAATTGAAAAAGGGGTGCTATAACATGGATACACAAGATCGCATCGACTCTAACAAATACGCTTCAGGAATGTCACGTCGTGAATCATTAAAATGGCTTGGGCTACTCGCCGCTGGATCGGCCGTGTCACTAAGTGCTGGTTGCACTAAAGCACTCGATGGTTCTATGAGCAAAGCTGGTCATTGGCCTGATATAGACATAGCCCCAGTAACAGGTAAAGGTTATGGTACAGATCCAAATATGGTGCTCCCACCAGAGTCGCCTTGGCCGCTCACCTTAACTAATGCCCAGCTGACACTCGTCGCTATACTTGCAGATTACATAGTACCCCAAGAAGGTAATAATCCAAGTGCTTCACAAGTACAGGTACCAAGTGTAATTAATGAATGGGTAAGCGCACCTTATAACGGCCAGCAAAAAGATAGAGTAGCTATCCTGCATGGATTAGCGTGGATTGACGATGAGGCAGCACTTCGTTTTGAAACTAATTTTGTGCAATTAAATAGTGAACAACAAACCGCTATATTAAATGATATTGCCTATGTTGGTGAAGATATACCCGCTCAGTTTCAACGTATAAGTGATGCTTTTTTACGCTTTAAAAATTTGGTGTTAGGTGCTTACTTTTGCACGCCACAAGGCTGTAAAGATATCGGTTACTTAGGTAATGTACCTATTGCTGGTGATTACCCTGGCCCTAGCGATGAAGCCAAAGCACATTTAGAACATGTGTTAGCAGAACTAGGCTTAAGCGAATACGCTTATAAAGACTGATTTAAATTAATGCCGTTAATCTAACGATGGCTACATAAAAGAAACAAACGCAAAGAGGGATTCACCTCTTTGCTTATTTAATAGGTATTTTGTGATGTTTAATACAAAATTTTGGCAACTAAAAACGTTGCTGTTTATTGGTGTTGTAACGCTAAGCTGCAGTGCGTTGCAAGTGAGTGCTAAAACAGCAAAAGCACTCCCGCCTGTAAGTGTACAGCTTTGGTCGGTTAAAGATGCATTAAAGGCAGACTTTGAAGGTACACTACAGTCGCTCTCTGCTATGGGTTTTCAAGGAGTAGAGTTTGCCGGTGATTTTGGTAGTTACCGCAATGATCCGAGCAAGCTAAAACGCAAACTTAGTGATTTAAATTTAGTTGCTAGCAGTGCGCATATTGGCTTTGAAGTACTAACGAATGAGAGTATTTCAGACACCCTTCTATTTTATAAAACCTTAGGCGTATCGTTATTATTTGTACCATGGGATGAACGCGCATGGCATCCTACTGGTGTAATTGCTTTAACCAAGCAACTAATTGCAGTAAATAATATAGCCCAACGTTACGATATGCAGATTGGCTTTCATAATCATGATCAAGAGTTTAACCATTATAAAGGCGCTACTTATTGGGATTACATTGCGACCCAAACACCGGCTAATATGCCACTGCAACTCGATATTGGTTGGGTTAATTATGCAGGGAAGAACCCTCTCACTTACGTGAAAAATTATCCGCAACGTACAATATCGACCCATTTAAAAATTCGCACCCATAAAAATGATGACCTAAGTCCTATTATTGGTGAAAATAGTTATTCTTGGCAGTCACTGATAAAGTCATTAATTCAGCACGGCGGTACTCAATGGCTGGTATTAGAGCAAGAAGAATACCCGCATGGTTTAACGCCAATGCAAAGTGTTGCTAAATCTAAAGCTAATCTTGATGTGATTTTACAGGAAATGGCACAATAACTACGGTAGGAAAGTAATTTTGTGACCCAAAGGCCAATGTAAAATAGCACTTTATTGGGTCACAATACTTTTTAGTTACTCTATTTAACCGTTTTATAACTCAGTAATTACGAGTGCTTATTCTTCGTTACCAAAGAATAATTTAGTGATCAGTTTATTATCAATAGTCTCACCCTTTAACGTTCTCACTAATAACTCACTACCTAGTAGTTGCAATGAAAATACCACGTCAGGTTTTACACGTTTAATTTGCGGTATATGCTTACTTGAATTAACTAAAGCAATTGTTTTGGTGTCCTCGCCAGCAACTTCTTTAGCGGCTAAAATACTAAACGCATTTTCAGCATCATCATTACGTAACGCTAAAATATAATTTGCCTTTTTAGCGCCCGCTTCTATTAAGATATCTGCCGAGCTTGAGTCGCCATAAACAATGTCTGCATCTACCGGGTATTCGTGTTCAGACCCTGTTGGGCACACTAAAGTAACTGCATCGCCACGCTCTACCAAACCGGCATATACACTGTGTGCGGTGGGTGAAATACCTAAAATAATAAAATGATTTTTTCTCATTACGTTCGAAATCCTACCTTTAACAATTTTTTTAAGATTACCACCAATTACAGGGCCTATAATAGCACTGATAGAAGTAGCAAAAACGGTAATACCCATAACAATAATTGATGCGGTAAATAGTCTCGCCGTAGACGTTACAGGGTAAAGATCGCCATAGCCTACTGTCGACATGCTCACAATAGAAAAGTAAAATGCAGTGGGTAAATCGGTAATAGGGGTACTAAACTCGCTGCCTAAATACAAAGTGCCAAACACAGCATAAAGCATTAATGCACCTGTGCTAGTTAAAGCAAACAAACTACCTGCGGTAATACTAGAGCCATCAAAGCTTTTCCAGTATACGAGTAATAACATGCTCACAACCATAGTGTAAGACAATAATATTAGCCCAGAGCTTGACGATGAAATACTAATAACCGCAACCACTATTAATAATATCAGTGAAAAAGCCCACGCTAAACGTGCTTTTAAAGCTAAGCCAACCGACATTATTATTAAACCTGCACCTAAAATAAAGCGCGGTAGTTCTGTTATTCCTATTTTATCAATTAAATTTAACCAATCGAGCGACCAGTTTAATACACCCGGTAGCATTTCGAGCATACGTGCAACAACCGGTTTAATTAACCAGTAACCATTAAAAGCAACCAAAATGGCTAATATCCAAGCTGGTTTACACAGTTCTAGTAGTTTACGTTTTATTGTTTCAACTTTCATAAAAAGCACTTTAATAACAGTGGCATATACATAATACCACTCGATGAATAGCAAATAAATTAATAAAGCTATTATAACTGCCACCCAATATTAGGTGCACTTATAATAGCTTAGTATTTATACCTGTTAGCTCACTACACTATTAAGTAAGTTACCTATGTAAGCTAACCAAGAGACTTAAATACGCTCAAACATCCCATTCTTTTAGTGTATCTTTTACAAAAAAATAGCGCCAAGAACTAAGCAAATCTGGTTTAATATGCTGCTCTTTTTGTGTTGCAGATAACTTCCAATTCCAACTAATTAATTGATTAACCTGTTTTTTAGAAGCCATTACATCTTCTGGAATATTATGTTCTTTGGCAACTTTATTAATTTTTTGTTTTATTTCTTTCGCTACTTTTTTATAACTAGGAAAGTCTATTAAACGCTTTAAAATTGCCGGGTGTTGCTCCTCAGGCAGTGCTTTTGCTTGCTCAATACACTTTAGTATTTCGACTCCCGAGCGGTTCACTTCTATCGCCTCAACGCCCGGAATTTGCCTTAATGCATTTAAACTTGCAGGGCCTCGTTTAGCAATTTCTGTCATATTGTGTTCTTTTAATACAAAGTTAAGTGCTAAATTTTTACGAATTGCTTTATTTCGACGCCATACTGCCAGCTCTCTTAATATAGCAAGTTCATGTGGTCTTAGTTGCCATGCATTTTTGATGTCTTTGTAGAGCAGCTCATCTGGGGTTTGAAATTCACGCTTATTAGCTACTAACTCACTTTCGCTAATAACAATATTAAATAAATCGGCGGCTTTTACACTGTCAATAATAAGATTAAAACAGGGTAATAAATGATAGGCATCGGCAGCAGCGTACTCTAATTGTTTATTTGTTAATGGGCGTTGCAACCAATTTGTACGTGATTCACTTTTATCTATTTCAATATTCAGTAAGGTTTTTACCATAAGGGCAAAGCCCATGCAGTTTCCTTCGCCTAAAATTTGCAGTGCAAATTGAGTATCGAATAATGGTGTAGGAACAAACCCTGCGTACTTTTGAAAAACTTCTATGTCTTCTGAAGGGGAATGAAATACTTTTAAAACAGCAGGATCTTTTAAAATTTGCCAAAAATCGAATAATGACAGTTCTGCCAGTGGATCTATAAGTGCTAAATGCTCGCCATCATAAACTTGAATAAGTGCAACTTCTGGGTACAAAGTACGACGGCGCATAAACTCTGTGTCTATGGCTAAAACGGGTTTGTTTTTAATTTGCTCAACAAAAGTATTAAGCTGATTTTGGGTTTCAATTAATTGGTAGTGCACTTAGTCTCCTACAATAAAAAAGCCGACATATGTCGGCTTTTTTAATGGTTGCTAATCTTTCAAGGCTCTTCTGAGTATTTTACCTACGTTAGTTTTAGGTAACTCATCCCTAAACTCAACAAGCTTAGGCACCTTATAATTAGTTAAATTATCACGACAGTGTTTTATTATATCTTTTTCAGTTAAAGAAGGGTCTTTTTTTACAACAAAAACTTTAACTTGTTCACCACTCGTATCGTGAGGGATACCAATAGCTGCTACTTCAAGCACTCCATCGTGCATGGCAACAACTTCTTCAATTTCGTTAGGGAATACATTAAAGCCCGAGACAATAATCATATCTTTTTTACGATCAACGATATAAAAGAAACCTTCGTCGTCATACGTTGCTATGTCACCGGTAGCAAACCAGCCATTTTGTAAGCTCTCAGCGGTTGCATCTGGGCGTTTGTAGTAACCAAGCATAACCTGAGGACCTTTAACCCAAAGTTCTCCTGGTTCACCTTTTGCTGCTTCTTGGCCATTATCAAGAATTAATTTGATTTCGGTACTTGGAGCCGGTAAACCAATTGAGCCATTATATGCAGTTAAGTCATAAGGACTAACGGTAACTAAAGGAGAACACTCGGTTAAACCATACCCTTCCATTAACTTAGATTTTGTAACTGTTTGCCATTTTTCAGCAACTGGGCGTTGTACAGCCATACCGCCACCTAATGACATTTTTAAATGACTAAAATCAAGTTCGGCAAATCCTGGTGTGTTTAACAAACCATTAAATAAAGTATTTACACCCGTAATAGCAGTAAATTTAGCTTTACTTAATTCTTTAATAAAACCAGGCATGTCGCGAGGATTAGTTATAAGTACATTTAATCCGCCATACTTCATAAATGTTAAGCAGTTAGCTGTTAATGCAAAAATATGATAAAGCGGCAACGCAGTTATTACTACTTCTTTACCACGCACAAGCACTGGGTCTAAACATCCCGATACTTGCTCAAGATTACCTACCATATTACCGTGGCTTAACATTGCGCCTTTAGATACACCCGTTGTTCCGCCGGTATATTGTAAAAAAGCTAAATCACTTAAGTTAACCTCTGGGCGTACATAGGCATTTTCGTCGGCTTTAAGTAAGTCGCAAAAATCAATGGTATTTGGCAAAGTATAGCTTGGCACCATTTTTTTAATGTACTTAACAACAAAGTTTACAACATGCTTTTTAATGCCACCCATCATGTCGCCTACTTGGGTAACAATAATATGTTTAACATCGGTATGCGGTAGCGCTTTTTCCAGTGTATCGGCAAAGTTAGCCAATATAAAAATTGCTGAAGTATCAGAATCTTTTAGTTGGTGCTCAAGTTCACGCACTGTGTAGAGTGGATTTACATTAACAACAACACAGCCTGCGCGTAAAATACCTAAAATAGCAATGGGCGTTTGTAACAAGTTAGGCATCATAACTGCCACTTTGTCACATTTTTTAAGGCCTAAATCATTTTGAATATAAGACGCAACTTTTTTAGTTGCTGTATCAATTTCATCATAAGACAAGGTTTTACCCATATTTGTAAATGCGGGTAAATCTTTGTAGTCGGTAAAACTTTTTTCAAACACTTCGAGTAATGAGGCGTAGTGCTCAGGATCGATAGTTTCAGGCATACCTTCTGGGTAGCGCTTAAGCCAAATTTTTTCCACTCTTAGCCCCTGTTTATAGTTATATTTTTATTAACCTTAATCTAAGTAAGGCACTTTGACAATTGAGCAAATACTCTAATGGAGAATAATCCCACATTTAACGCTAATATACAATTAACACACGCTACTTTGCACCATAAATGCTTGAATCTGTTCAAAACAGTGCGCACTACTTTGCATATGACAGTGATGCCCGCCCTCTACAGTTATTACATTTAAGCTATTGTAATATTTAGCATAGTTTTCTAAATTTTGTTTTACAAAAGTATAGCCTGCATCCCCTAGTATTAACTGGCATGGCGCAATTAAATTTTTTATTGCACCAATACATTGCGCCTCATCAAACCTAAAACCTGAATGATTTTTAAGCTTTGGGTCGGTTGTTAATGCAAATCCATTTTTAATTGTTTTAATATTGCGCTCCATTAACACCTCAACAAGCTGGCTACTTAAATCTGTTGTTTGCGCACGTGCTTGGTTTATTTGCTCTTTCGATTGATACACTCTTGGCTTTTTATTTTTTAGTCTGTCTCGGTTTAAAATAGCACTTTTAAGTTGTTGCGTTACTTCTTCAGTTGGAGTTGTTACGCACCCTATCCCTTCTATAAATGTTACAGACGTTACATAGTCACTAAAGCAGCTTGCAAACACACCCGCCACCATAGCTCCCATAGAGTGCCCTACTAAATGTATTTTTTTTACCCCTAGAGTATTTATAAACTGATATATATCATCAATATAATCTACAAAATAATAGTGTGCGTCGTCGCTACGCCATGACGACAATCCGTGTCCGGCAAAATCAAGGCAATACCACGTTTGCTGCACTTTGGCATTTGCTAACATAGGGATATAACTTGCACTATTATCAAGCCAGCCATGTAGCGCAATTACAACTTCATCTCCACTTCCCGTTTTTAAACCATGAATATTTAAATTATTGATTTGAATATTAAATGGTTCCACAGCACACCCCTATTAATTTTATTAATGATTATTTATAACTGTTAGCTCTAACGTGTTTTAAAAGGTGTTTTTAAATCTATCCTTCAGTAGTTATAGACAATGTAACCTTTAATGATAGGTATTTGCTACCAACTAATTTAAAACAAAGGAGTAATTATAACTAAGCAAGTAAGTTAGTTTATGTGATCCTGATTTAATAAAGCTTAAGCGCAATATAACTTTAACACTTTGCTTTAGTCGTTCATCGATATTAATTTATTTATCATATTAACTGTATACAATAACTCCAAGCTATTAAATTAAGTACATTTAAAAGGTACAAACATGAAAAAACAGCTCAGTTTATTGGCGCTTTTATGCAGCGCAACAAGTGCTTATGCAGATTCGGCACCAAAAAATATTATTTATATGATTGGCGATGGTATGGGCCCAGCTTATACAACTGCTTATCGCTACTTTAAAGACGACCCGAACACTAAAGCAATTGAAAGCACTGTATTCGATACTATTTTAACTGGCATGGCACACACCTACCCAGACGATCATACTTATGTTACCGACAGCGCAGCAAGCGCTACAGCGTTAAGCAGCGGCCATAAAAGCTATAACGGTGCTATTGGCGTAGATACCAATAAAAAGCCCGTTAAAACGATGTTAGAAATTGCAAAAGAGCGCGGTATGACCACGGCACTTGTCGCTACTTTGCAAATTAACCACGCCACACCGGCAAGCTTTGCAGCTCATAATGAATCTCGCGGTAACTACGATGAAATTGCTAATGATTACATTGACAATAAAATTGCGGGCAAGCTACCCGTTGATTTAATGCTAGGTGGAGGGACTAAATATTTTATTCGTGAGGACCGTAACTTAATTGAAGAATTTAAAGCCGCTGGTTATCAATACTCCGACGACATTAATAACCTAGGCCAAATTACGCAGCTCCCTGCCATTGGTTTATACGCCGAAAAAGGCCTTCCATACGCAATTGATGAGCACCCCAATCGCCTTGCACGATTAACCACTAAAACACTTGATTTATTAGATGGCCAAAACAAAGAAGGTTTTTTTGTGATGATTGAAGGCAGCCAAATTGATTGGTGTGGCCATGCTAACGATATAGCCTGTGCTATGGCAGAAATGGACGATTTTGCTAAATCGGTCGAAAAAGCAAAAGCATACGTTGATAAAAACCAAGACACGATTTTAATTGTTACCGCAGATCACTCAACAGGTGGTTTAACACTTGGTGCCCACGGACAATACAAGTGGGATACCGAAATAGTTAAAGGCGTTAAAGCCTCGGCTGGTAAATTAACCTCGCTATTAATGGATGCCAGTGATTTAAAAACAGTTTGGTCGGCTAATACTAATATTGAGTTTAGTGCTGAGCACCAAATTAAACTTGAGCAAGCTAAAAAAATGGGTAAAAAGCCTTTAAATTTAGCCATTAAAAGTATTATTAACGATGCCAGCTTTACTGGCTGGACAACTGGTGGCCACACAGCAGTTGATGTACAAGTATTTGCCTATGGTAAAGGTAGCGAGCAATTTACGGGCTCACAAAACAATACTGACATTGCCGATAAGCTAATTGCATTTATAGAAAAATAACGTATTAGAAACAATGAATATGTAACAAACAAAAAGCCCGAGCATCTAATATGTTCGGGCTTTTTATTTTTAAATTTTATATTTGAGTAATTTAAGCGTAAATGTCTACACCAATTAAATCTTGCACTTCAGCACGTCGTTCTAAATTTGCAAATTCGGTATAAGTGGAAATAGCCTTGCTTACTTGTGCTGAGGGTTGGTCGTAAATAGTTTGATTATATTGTGTATTTGCTGCGTTCGCTTTAAAAAATTGATTGGCTAACTCTACGCCTTCACGACTGTTTTTAACATAATCGGTATTCGTTTTTGGCGCAGCAGTGTGCTCTAACAAACCTTGAGGTTTATTAGTAACTACTTTAGCAGAGCTAACTCTACCCGGAATATCTCCGGTAAAAAAACCTGAACCAATAGGCAGCGTCATTACGCGTCTCCAATCTTAATCTATTTAAAATTATGATTTAAAAACAACCGATTTGCAAATACTCGTTATTTAATTTTCACTCTCGACCTGGAAGCTTTTTCCAAGTAACAGTATCGCGTACATATTTAGGCTGTGCATCGCTTGCTTTTACAACGTTACCCGCTAAAAAGCCTGCCTCTACAAATGCTAGCATGTAGCGTGCATCGGGCAGTGTGATCTCGCTATTAATAGTTACGTTATCAAAATCATTCAACGCATCAGGGTATGTTTTAAACCCTGTACCTACAGCAACCGATTGTGGTGCACTATTGGCTATATAATCTTGATTTAACAACTCAGGTTTAATTACGCATTCTTGATTAACTAATTGCATTAAGCCGTTTTGTGCTTGGTAATGCGCAAAGTAAATCTCTCCCATGCGGGCGTCAATACTGGGATAAACACTTTCATGGCCGTGTTGCTCAAACGCTTGTTGCGCCATAATAGCTAACGTAGATACCCCTACAAGTGGCAATTTAGTTGAATATGCAAGGCCTTGTGCAATAGCTACACTAATACGTACTCCCGTAAAACTACCTGGACCTTGACCAAAGCCAATTACGTCTAAGTCTTTTAATTTACAGTTTGCGCTGGTTAATAGCTGATCTATTAATGGCAGTATTTTTTGACTATGCTGCTGCGGGCATTCTTCAAAATGATGAAATGTTTGCCCCTTAAAATGTAAAACAATTGATAGCGCTTCGGTAGACGCATCAAGGGCAAGAATATTACTTTTGATCATTTTATTACTCTAATTAATTTGTTGTAAAAATTTATTGGCATCTTCTAAGCTTCGCGTGCGGCGCATTGGCGGTAAGCTCTTTAAAAATACTTGCCCGTACTGGCGTGTAACTAAGCGATTATCGCATATTACAAGTACGCCTTTGTCTTTACTGTCGCGTATTAACCGCCCTACTCCTTGCTTAAGCGCAATAACTGCTTGTGGTAATTGTATATGTGCAAAGGGGTCTTTTCCTTGCATTTGGCAGTCTTGCATTTTAGCTTGTAGTAAAGGGTCATCTGGTGCGGCAAATGGAAGCTTATCAATAATAACACAGCTTAGCGTACTGCCGCGTACATCAACCCCTTCCCAAAATGAAGCCGTCCCTAATAGCACTGCATTACCATGACGGGTAAACTTTTCTAAAATAATACGTTTCGACATTTGTCCTTGCATATAAACTGGGTAGTCTATTTGCGTAGTAAGCCCTTCGGCTACTAAATGCATCATACGGTAACTTGTAAAAAGCACAAAACAGCGTCCTTTAGTCGACTTAATCAGTTCCAGCGTTAATTTTACAATTGCGTGGGGCATATTGTCTGCGTGCGACTCAGGTAAATAACGCGGCAAACACAGCAGTGCTTGGTTTGGATAATCAAACGGGCTATCTACCATCATGCTTTGTTTGGGTGTTAGTCCAAGGCTGGCGTTAAAGTGGCTAAGCTGATTATCGACCGACAATGTAGCCGAGGTAAATACAAACCCTGCGCCTGTATCGGCCATCATTTTAGCAAATTTAACTGATACATTTAATGGCGTTATATTAATAGTTAAATAACGGCGGGTGGTTTCGTACCAATAGCTAAAACCTGTTTGCGTGGTATCGAATACCCGCTCCAACTGGCCTTTAAACGACAGTGCACGTTCAAACGGGTGCTCTATTTTATCGCTTCTGTCTAAGCAAAGTTTTAATACCTGATAAACAAAGTCTAGGTCGCTAATAACCCGATGCAACGCGGCGCAAATTTGCTTATCGCTGAGTTTAGCGCGCCAATCACCACGGCTGCCATCAACGCCAAACTGCAGGCGTAAATCGGCAACACTGGTTTCGAGTTTATTTAAGCTTTTACCTAGCTGCAACATGTCAGGGATTTCGGCTCGATAAATGGCGCGTAAATCGTTTATTAAATCCACCAGCTTTTTAGTGCTAACGCTTTCGCCAAAGTAATCACTAGCAATTTCGCTTAATTGGTGTGCTTCGTCAAATATATAAGCATCTGCTGTGGGCATCAGCTCTGCAAAGCCACTGTCTTTTACTGCCATATCAGCAAAAAATAAATGATGGTTAATTACCACTATATCGGCATCAGCCGCATTTAAGCGTGCTTTTCTTATATAACAAGCTTGAAAGTCGGGGCATTCTTTGCCTAAACAGTTGTCTGCGGTGGAGTTTACATAAGGTAATACTTTTGCATCGTCTTCTATACCAATACAGTCGGCTAAGTCGCCTGACTGTGTTTCGCTGGCAAACTTAGCCACCATAGCTAATTGGTGCATTACATCAGAATCGTCGGTAGGTACATGAGCCACATGCTGATTAAGTCGATAAGTACATAAGTAGTTTGCTCGGCCTTTTAATAATGCCGTTTTTTTAGAAGCACTTAACGCTTTTACGAGTTGAGGTAAGTCGCGATGATATAACTGCTCTTGCAGGGCTTTAGAGCCCGTAGATATGATGGTTTTACCTTTTGATTTAAGCGCGGGGGCTAAGTAGGCAAAGGTTTTTCCTGTGCCCGTACCGGCTTCAACTACTAGTTGTGAGCTGTTTTTTAACGCATCAGCAACGGCAACGGCCATATCTATTTGTGGCTGTCGTGGTGTATACCCATCTAAAGATAACGCCAAAGGCCCGGTTGCACTAAACAGCTGTTTGATAATACCAATCACTTTACAATAAATAATAGCACGATTTTACGTAAGCTAACCACCAAGGGCAAGTAATTACAAAGTAGTTTTACTTTTATGACGCTATTTATAAAATAAAATCTTCATTTTAATTATTCATCCTAAATTACCAAGAGACGTTATTACTAACTTAGCTTTAAAGTTATGACAACACTATTAACAATGGCTCATTTACTATTAACCAGTTGCGATAGTAAAGTTAAATTAAACGCCTAATTCGCCTATAAATATTGTGACACTATAATATGACAGGAGTACCATAGCAGCCTTGAAACTCGCTTTTTGTGTGTCGCTTATAATTAATTAAGGTTAATCGATGAATGCTTGGTACCTCATTTGCTTTCTTTCTGCACTTGCTATTTTTATTGCATTTGCAAATCAATATATTCTTAAAATGCAAACCACTATTGCCATTACCACAGGCTCGGTTGTCATTTCATTATTGTTGATCATTGCCGTTAAGCTTTTGGGCGATCAAAACGCGTTAGCTATGACCCAAATTGTCTCGAGTATTAACTTTAATGAGTTACTTCTTAAAGGCATGCTAGGCTTTTTGTTGTTTGCCGGCGCACTGGAAATTAACCTGCAAGCTCTTAAAAAACAACGCTGGGAAATAACCGTTTTAGTCTTGTTTTCTACCTTGGTTTCTACTTTTATAGTTGGCTATTTAAGTTTTTACTTATTTGCAGCCTTTGGCTGGCCAGTGCCTTTTATATACTGTTTATTATTTGGTGCATTAATTAGCCCCACCGACCCAATTGCAGTACTGGCTATCATTAAGCAAATGCGTGCACCTGAGGGTATTTCGGTACAAGTTGAGGGCGAATCGCTTTTTAACGATGGGATTGGTTTAGTTATATTTACCACTATTTTTTCAGTAGCCTTTTATGGTACCGATGCAAACTTTAAAGATATAGCCGAGTTGTTTTTTGTTGATGCCCTTGGTGGTATAGCGTTTGGCTTGGCTATTGCACTGGTTGGCCACTTTTTAATTATTAATAGTCGCGACGTAAATATTCGCTTGCTTATTACTCTCACTATCCCAAGCGCAGGATTTGCAGCGGCTAATTTATGGGAAATATCGGGCGCGCTTGCTATGGTAACCAGCGGTATTTTGTTAGGTAATATTACTCGCTCTAAAGCCACTGAACGCACCGGGCCCGATGATACCCGTTATGTAAAAGACTTTTGGCATGCCACTGACAGCTTTTTAAATGCGCTACTGTTTTTAATTATTGGCATGCTCATAGTGACCATGCCCATTACGCTAAGTGAAATTGGCGTAGGCTTGCTGATGATACCTGCTGTGCTTATAGCCCGTTTTATTAGTGTAGGTGCCCCTTTTGTATTGTTTAAACAATTTAGAAGTTACGACAAGCATAGCGTTAAAATATTAACCTGGGGCGGATTAAGAGGTGGCTTAGCATTAGCCATGGCAGCGGCCATACCCCGTGAAGAAGTTTTTATTGGCGGCTCTGATTTACATAACCTAATTGTAATTGTGACCTATGTAGTGGTGATTTTTTCAATTATTATTCAAGGTTTAACTATTTCACCACTTATTCACAGCAGTATTGCATCTGCAGAGCAAACTAAAAAAACGGCTAATTAAGCTATTACTTTGCTGCGGTTAACTGGTTATATACATGATCAAATAGCGCCTATTTTGGGGCGTATTTGATCTATTTTGTAGCTGCGCTTAATAACGCAGCTTAACAACTTATGCCCATGTATCTAGGTGCGGCGTACCGTCTTCATCTTTTTTAATACCCGAGTTATCGGTGTTTTCGTTGATAAGTGAAAGCTTTTGTTTCTTTTCTAACTCTCGTTTTTTACGCTCATCTAATGCGACTTTGTCAGTACTCGCACCTTGTTTTACGCCCGCAATATAAAAAGCCCCTTTAGGCTCGAGCGCTAAACGCGTAATTGGCCCTAAGTAGGGGATCATAATATCCATACATCCTCCTTCAATACCAAAATCAATTTATGGTATGAGCTTTTAAAGCTTAAGTTAATATACATTAATCCTAGTTTATATCGGCGGTTATAACATATTCTTTAATTATGCAAAAAAAGGCTTGCCATATTATGCTGCTTTATGTTTTTATAATACGCACAAATCGAGATACATAACAACACACGTTAACTATATAAACGTTTGTTAAATAGGACAATAAAATGCGCTTAAACCTGACATCAGTACATCACCACCATTCATCGGAATAACCTGTCAGGTCTTTCGCTGAGAGGTTATTCCTAAAAGGAACCTCTGGCGAGTCATACAAATTGATTCATTTTCGCCCTGAGGTTCCGCCTCGGGGTTTTTAGTTTTTAAATTAAAGGAAAATGAATAATGAACAACAGTAATCGTCTACGTATCGCCATCCAAAAGGGCGGCCGCCTTTCAAAAGATTGCCAAGAGCTACTTAAACAGCTAGGTATTAAACTTAATCTTCGTGAACAACGCTTAATTGCACATTCAACTAATATGCCAATTGATGTATTACGTGTGCGCGATGACGACATTCCGGGCTTAGTAATGGAAGGCGTATGTGATTTAGGTATAGTGGGTGAAAACGTACTAGTAGAAGTGCAAGCTGAGCGTTTACGCCAAGGCATCCCAAGCGAAGTAACTAAACTGTCTAAACTAGACTTTGGTTACTGCCGCCTAGCACTAGCGTGGCCACAAGAGCTTGGTAAGCAAGACAAGAGCTGGTTTGAAGGCAAGCGCATTGCTACCACCTACCCTGAAATTTTAAAACAGTACTTAAAACGCGAAGGCATTAACGCCAGCACGGTTATGCTTACCGGCTCGGTTGAAGTAGCGCCACGTGCAGGCCTTGCTGATGCAATTTGTGATTTGGTTTCTACTGGCGCAACGCTTGAAGCGAATGGATTAATGCAAGGCGATACTATTTTAGAATCAAACGCTTGTTTAATTCAAAATAAAGACCTACAAGATACCGATAAATTAGCACTTATTAATAAGCTTATGCCGCGCCTACGTGGTGTTAGACAAGCTAAAGAAAGCAAATACATCATGCTACACGCGCCAAAAAATAAGCTTGAAGAAATTTGCGAAATTTTGCCTGGCTCTGGTCAACCTACCCTACTTGCCCTTGCCGGTAGTGATGATTATGTAGCACTGCACATGGTAAGCAGCGAAACTTTATTTTGGGAAACCATGGAGCAGCTAAAAGCCCTAGGTGCTAACTCAATTTTAGTTATGCCTATTGAAAAAATGATGGAGTAAGTAACATGCTTCGTTGGAATGAGGAATCTTCACAAGCACAAGCAGCGGCGCTAACACGCCCTGCGGTTTCGGCCAGCGCTAAGGTTGAAGCTATATGTAAAACTATTTTAGCTAAAGTAAAAGAGCAAGGCGACGAGGCTTTGCTGGACATGGCTAAAGAGTTTGATAATAGAGCGAATCCACGTTTACGTGTGCCGCTTGATGAAATAAACGCATCTGAGCAGGCGCTCAGTGCAGAGCTTAAGTATGCCATTGATACCGCTTATGCAAATGTAAAATGTTTTCATGAAGCGCAATTACCTAAAGATATTAAATTATCGACCCAACCGGGCGTTGTGTGTGAACTGAAATATCAAGCCATCGAAGCTGTTGGTATATATGTACCCGGTGGCAGTGCTCCACTGCCATCGTCGGTTATTATGCAAGGTGTATTAGCCCAATTAAGCGGTGCAAAAACCGTTGTACTTGCTACCCCCGTACAAGGCGATAAAGCCATTAACCCCGCTATTTTATACGCAGCAAAATTATGCGGCATTACCACGCTAATAGAAAGTGGTGGCGCAGGCGCAATTGCAGCAATGGCTTATGGCACAGAGTCAGTGCCTAAAGTGAATAAAATTTTTGGCCCAGGTAATAGCTTTGTCACTATGGCTAAGCAACTTGTGGCGCAAACTGTACCTGGCATGGCCATTGATATGCCTGCAGGCCCATCTGAAGTATTAGTTATTGCAGATGAACGTGCAAACCCAGAATTTATAGCCGCCGATTTACTCTCACAAGCAGAGCACGGTGCTGACTCGCAAGTTATTTTATTATGTAACAGCGAAAGTATTATAGAGCAAACTCAGCAGGCGCTTACTCGCCAACTTGCTAAATTAAGCCGCAAAGAAACCGCCGAGCAAGCCTTGGCTAACTCGTCACTTATTTTAGTTGACTCAATCGCACAAGCGTTTGACGTATCAGCGCAGTACGGCCCTGAGCACTTAATTTTGCAACTAGCAGACTCCACACCCTACCTAGATAAAGTTAAAAATGCGGGCTCAGTATTTGTGGGTGATTATACGCCTGAATCGGCAGGCGATTATGCATCAGGTACTAATCACGTATTGCCAACCTATGGTTATAGCGCAAGCTATTCTAGCTTGAACTTACTTGATTTTTTTCGCACCTACACAGTGCAAACAATTACTAAAAGTGGTTTAACCCAGCTGTCAAAAGCTATTTTACCCCTTGCAAATGCCGAGGGCCTTGATGCTCACGCAAATGCGGTTTCAATTCGCTTAGAGGCAATTAAAAATGAGCAATGAGAGCACGCAAGCTAATAACTTATTACCAGCAAATATTGCAGCGCTTGCTGCTTACAGCTCAGCTAAAAGTGAAAAGTTAAGCGGCACAACTTGGTTAAATGCCAACGAAAGTCCGTATGCTAAAACCATCCAGCTGAGTGTTGAAGATTTAAACCGCTATCCAGATCCACAACCACAACTGGTTATTGATCGCTACGCGGCGTATGCAGAGCTTGAAAGCGAAAACGTGCTAATGACCCGTGGTGCCGACGAAGGCATAGAGCTTTTAGTGCGAACATACTGCGAAAGCGCAAAAGACAGCATTGCGCTATTTTTGCCAACTTACGGCATGTATAAAGTCACTGCCGATACACACAATGTCGCCATTAACGCACTAACACAAGCGCTATTATTAAATGGCAGTGTTGATGAAATAGTAGATGCGGTTGGCAGCTCAAAATTGGTATTTATTTGTAACCCAAATAACCCCACAGGCAGCTTAACCCCACTTGATAAAGTGACAGCAATTGCAACAGCACTTGCAGATAAAGCATTGGTTATTGTTGATGAAGCCTATATAGAATTTTGCCCAGAGCAAAGCGCTACAAAATTAATAAACCAATTTAGTAATGTAGTGGTGCTACGTACCCTTTCAAAAGCATTTGCACTGGCAGGCCTTAGAACCGGTTTTACGCTTGCACAAGCAGCAACTCTTGCGCCAATTCGTAAAGTAATAGCGCCGTATCCGGTATCTGGCGTAGTAGCAAGTATTGCAGCGCAAGCAATTGCTCCCGATGCAATTACCTCAATGCGCCGCCAAGTGATTATTTTAAACGCTTTAAAAGCTAAACTTGTACAGTGGCTAAGTGAATCGCCTGCTGTATTAAAAATTCTCACTGGTGAAGGTAACTTTGTTACTTTAAAGTTAGCCGATAAAAACTATTTTAAAATCGCACTTGATCAAGGTTTGGTTATGCGCGCTTTTACCTTATATGGTGAAAGCGACTGGCTACGCATTTCAATTGGTAGCGAACAAGAACTTAAACAAGTAAAAATTTGGCTTGATGGCCTAGCATTGCCAACAGCCTCAGCAATTTCAGCACAACAGGAAGTATCATGAGTAACCCCTATTTATTTATTGACCGCGACGGCACCATAATTGAAGAGCCAATTACCGATAAACAGGTAGACAGCCTTGAAAAGCTGGCGTTTTTACCCGGTGTAATGCCCGCATTATTACAATTACAAGCAGCAGGCTATCGCTTAGTAATGGTATCTAACCAAGATGGTTTAGGCACCGACAGCTTTCCTACACAGGATTTTGATCTAGCCCAAAACAAAATGATGGACATACTACAAAGCCAAGGCATTAACTTTGACGAGGTATTAATTTGTCCACACTTTGACGAGCAAAACTGCGATTGCCGTAAACCTAAAACAGGTTTACTTACCGAGCTAATGCGTTCTGGCAAAGTAGATTTAGCGCGCTCTTTTGTAATTGGCGACCGTGAAACTGATATAGGCCTGGCGCAAAATTTATGTTGCGAAGGTATTTTGTACGATGGCGATTGGAGTGCAATAGTTACTAAACTAACTACCGCAAACCGCGAGGGCCGCGTTACACGTAATACCAAAGAAACTCAAATAGATGTAGCAATAAACTTAGATCAAACTAAAAACGGCAGTATAGATACCGGCCTTGGCTTTTTTGATCATATGCTTGATCAAATTCGCACCCACGCCAACATTGGTTTAAACATTAAAGCCAAAGGCGATTTGCACATAGACGAGCACCACCTTGTTGAAGACATAGGTATTGCTCTAGGTGTTGCACTTAAACAAGCCTTAGGCACTAAATCGCAAATTGCTCGCTATGGTTTTGCCCTGCCAATGGATGAATGTAAAGCCGAAGCACAAATTGATTTATCGGGGCGTGCTTCGTTTGTACTTAACGCTAATTTTAGCCGCGAAAAAGCAGGCGATTTAGATGTACAAATGGTTGAGCATTTTTTCAAAAGCTTAAGCGATAACGCCGCAATTAGCCTAATTTTATCGGTAAGCGACGGTAACTGCCATCATCAAGTAGAGGGTTTATTTAAAGCTTTTTCTCGCGCACTGCGCATGGCAATAGCGCAAGATATTAGCCAGCAAACTGCTAGCTCTAAAGGGTGTTTATGATTGCGATAATAAATACCGGGTGCGCTAATATAAACTCAGTGCGTTTTGCCTTTGAACGTTTAGGACAAACGCCAACTGTAATTACCTCTCCAGAGCAGTTAGCGGGTTTTGAGCGCGCTATATTACCCGGTGTTGGCCATGCTTCGGTTGCCATGAAACGCTTAGTCGATAACGGTTGGCAACACGCTATAAACGAATACCAGCGCCCGCTAATGGGTATTTGCTTAGGTATGCAGTTACTGTGCGAAAGCACCGAAGAAGGTAACGTGCAGTGCTTAGGTAAAATACCTGGGCATGTAACAGCGCTTGATGTAGGTCAACTTACGTCACCGCATATGGGCTGGAACAATTTAACCATAAATAAAGAGCATGCCTTAACAAAAGGACTAACACCCGACGAGCAAGTGTACTTTGTACACAGCTTTGCGCACACGGTAAACAACGCCACATTAGTAAGCGGCGAGTACGGACAACGTTTTTCGGCCATAGTGGCCAAAGATAACTATGCCGGCATGCAGTTTCACCCAGAGCGCAGCGCTAAAATAGGCGCGCGTTTATTACAAAATTTTGTTGATTGGCAGTTGTAGACTGCCCCTCATCTATTAATAAAGAGACACACTGTGATTATTCCAGCATTAGACGTATTACAAAATCAAATTGTGCGCTTATACCAAGGCAAATACGAGACTGTACAGTTTTACCCATTCGAGTTAGGCGCGCGTTTAAAAGAATACGCCGACAGCGGCGCAGGTAAACTTCACTTAGTTGATTTAGAAGGTGCCCGCGATCCAAGTAAAAAACAGTGGCAACACATTCAAGCGGCTACAAAAGCACTTAATGTGCCGTATCAAGTTGGCGGTGGCATTCGCTGTGAGCAAGATGTAAGTGATTGGCTAAAAGCCGGCGCAAACCAAGTGGTTATTGGCTCAATGGCGGTTGAAAAACGCGAACAAGTTAAAGCCTGGATTGAGCAGTTTGGCGCAGAACACTTTGTTATTGCCCTTGATGTAAATAAAACAGCCACTGGCTGGGCTCCGGCAACCCATGGTTGGCTAACTGAATCTGAGTTTGGTTTACTTGAGCTAGTAGATTTTTATGCTAACTTAGGTGTTATCGATTTTTTATGTACGGACATCAGCAAGGATGGCACCATGACCGGCCCATCGTTCGCGCTGTACGAGGATTTAATTAAGCATAACCCAACTATTAAAGTACAAGCATCTGGTGGCGTAAGCTCTCTTGATGACATTAAAAAGCTCAAAGAGCTGGGGATTGGCGGTATTATTTTAGGTAAATCACTGCTCGATGGCGCTTTTAGTGTCGAGCAAGCGTTAGCGTCTTATACCAACTCTGATAATGATTAAATAAGTCAAGCGAAACGAAGAAAGCACATAAACGTTATTTTATGTGCTTTTTACAATTGTATTTAATACTGCGGTGCTAAGTTAATAATAAGTTATTTATTTTTACCCGGTAGCATAGATGATAAAACCCCATCTTGCTTAAGCAAACCATGGTATAGCGTTGCGCTCACATGCATAAAAATAAATAGCAGGAATAAAACCGCTATAATTGCATGCGATTCACGCAAAAAGCCATAATAACTTATATTCTTCTCAAGTAAGTTTGGCAGGCTGAACAAGCCAAAGAAACTGATACTTCTGCCATCTGCATTTTGCATTAACCAGCCCGATATTGGCATTAGAATCATCGTTGTGTATAAACCTAATTGCGTGAGGTGCGCCGCAAGTGCTTGTGGCTTTGCAACGCTACTGGGGAGTTTAGGACTAGTAGTAAGCGATTTGTTTATTAACCGAATACATACTAAAAACAATGCTAAAACCCCAAACGACTTATGTAATAATACTGCCTCTATTTGCCAAACCGCTAAACTTTGCACCATAGATAAACCCAAAAACAACATCGAAATAATTAATACTGCCATTGTCCAATGAATAAGCATACTGGCTGGTGAGTACTTAGTTACTGTTTTCATACTACATTCCCTATTATTAATTATTTAAAAGTACTTCTTTAGCACGACGACGAAATGACTCAGCGTAACTGGATGCTCTGGCACGTAATATAGGATCTGCAGTTGGCTCAATGCCTGTAGGTAAAACAAGTGGATCAAAGTTCATATTTGCACATTGGCCACCCTCTTGTGCTTGAAAACGCGTAATAGCAACTGTGCCTGCATTAATTGATTTACGTGACTCTGGCCACAAAATAGTAGGATTATTTTCATCATCACTGGCATCTGCAAAGGTAAAAATAAGATCAAACTTAATCGGTCCAATTGCTAATTCATCACTTAATTGCTGCTGTAGTGCATCATTAGAATCTAAATCAATTTGTGCACTGCTTTTAGCGGTACTTTGTGGCTTAGCAATCCAACGTACTGCCCGTTTTTTACCTTGCTCATCTACAAGGTAAAAAGCATTAATACTGTTGTAGGTTTCAGTAGCAAAACTATGGGTTGGCACATAACTGGCTTTCCATTTATTAAACGCTGCGCTTTCTGGATGAGCGTCAAAAAATGCTTTTATTTTTTCGGGGCTACGCTTTTTTGTTACTGGGTCGGGTGAGAGCGCTTGTAATTGCTCAAAAAAAGCAGTTGGTGTAGCCACTGCCATTACTGGTGGTGTGTTCATTGCCACACGCCATTCTTGATTAGCATTTGCAGTTAATGAAAATGCTAAACTACGTACGGGTGATTTTAAATCAGGTGCGGTGGGATTATTTCCTGCAACTGAAAAACGCCCTAAAAGTGGTGTTGAACCCAAGTTAAAAATTTGTGCTTGTGAATAACTAGCTAAAGCGCCGTTTGATTCAAATGACCCCGCTATACAAATGCCCTTGGCATGGGCGCGACGAAAAGTAGGGTGAGGATTTCCCCCTTGCTGTAAGTTTACAAAGCGTTGGGCTGTAACCCCACTACTAAACACGCCGCCAAAATACAATATAGTAGTAGCAAATAGTGAAATAATGATAAGCAGAGCAAGCTTACGAAATATATTAGGTTTTTTCATATTTTTAATAACATCTTTATATTGAAGGGGAATTATATTTATCTGTAATTTAAAAAAACAGATTACTAGCACTTAACAGACCTTATTAAGGCAAATTTAATTTCGTGAACATCATTAATTATTTTTTATACTCATATAGTTAAATTTACGATCACAGGTTTGCGAGTCTTGACCAGACTTTTTTAATCTTTGCCTGCTAATACGTTAAAGTAACAACATCATAAAAATTAGTTTTATCTCGCTTGCAATATTAACGCTTTGTCTTATTGATATTGTTTTATCAACTGAGTGTACGTTTGAATTACACAATCATACAAAATAAAACACTAACATACAGATATATTAACGTATTGAATTTACAATGTTATTCTTAAAATATGCGCTAAAGTACACCCTTTATAAAACAAATATTAATTTAACATTGTAATAACAATTATAATTGCAGTATTTGGCTTTATAGCGTTTACTTCTAATAACAGCATAACAATACATAACTACACTCAATCGGTTTGGTATAATTATTCATACTCGTAGTGAAGGTTAGTAAAAGTAATGGTGACACCCTTATAAATAATAAGGTTAGCAAGCTCGCCAATAGTTACACAATTTGATGTAAGTTTACCGATTTATATAGTTTAAGCGTACCTGATTTTTATAAAAGGCATAAAATATGAATATGAAACACGTAGTAAAAAATCGATATACGCTAAGCATTGCATTAGCGGTACTACTGTCGGGCTGCTCTGAGCCTGAAGTAGATACAAAAATTGAAAAGGCTCCAAAGCCAGTTAAATTAATTACCATTAAAGATACTGCGCAATCAAACATTCTCACTTACCCTGCCACTGTCGATGCGATAAAAAGCTCAAAGCTGGCGTTTCAAGTTGGCGGTAAAATAGAAAAACTCAATGTTATTGCAGCACAACCCGTATTAAAAGGTGACGAACTGGCATCGCTAGAAAAGCGTAACTTTATTAACGAAGTAAACTCTACAAAGATACAGTATGAAACAGCTGATAATGACTTTAATCGCGGAATTAAACTCTCTAAAGATGGCGTAATTTCGGCTAGAGATATAGAGCAGCTAAAATCGAAAAAAGAAGTTGCTCAAGCTCGCTATGACTCAGCAAAAAAAGCACTAACAGACAGTACATTAGTCGCCCCTTATGATGCAATTGTAGCCGCTGTACCCGTAGAAGCGCTGGAAAATGTAAATGCGGGCCAACATATAGTTACTTTATTTGGTAAAGGCGAAATGGAAGTAGTTGTTAATATTCCATCTTCTATTGTTGCCACTGTTGACTCCCGCAAAGGCAGCCGTGCCTTTGTACTTTTAGAATCAGCTGCTAATACTTCTATTCCTGCTACATTTCGTCGCGCTAATTTAGAAGCTGATACGTCTAGCCAAACTTATGAGGTTAGGTTTTCATTTGCTGTACCGCAAAATCTAAATATTTTACCCGGCATGAATGCCAGTTTACGTATCGAGTTTGATAATAAATCGACTACAAATGAAATTACGCTACCTACATTTGCTATTTTTGAAGAAAATGGCCAGCACTATGTATGGACAGTAAGTGAATCTATGATCGTGAGTAAAACGGTTGTGACCTTAGTAAACGGTATTGGTGAAGAACTTGTTGTTACCAGTGGTATAAAAGCCGGCGATGTAATTGTTGGTGCTGGTGCAAATTATGTAACCGATGGTATGAAAGTACGCGCTTGGACTAAGTCATAGGAGCTTGAGTAATGGATTTAGCAAAGTGGACTATTAATAACAAACTAATTAGTACCATAATTATTATACTGACGTTAGGCTTTGGCTTTTCTTCATATAAAAACATGGCACGATTTGAAGACCCTGAATTTATAATTCGTACCGCACAAGTATTTGTTCCTTATTCTGGTGCAAGCCCTTTAGAGGTAGCCCGAGAAGTAACCGAGCCTTTAGAGCGTGCAATTCAAGAACTGCAGGAAATTGATACCATATCGTCTACCTCTTCATCGGGTATGTCTGAGATAAAAGTTGAGATTAAATCGGAGTTTTCGCCGACAAAGTCTGAGCTACAGATTATATGGACCAAACTAAGAAATAAAATTAATGATGCTCGCCCTTCCCTTCCACCAGGTACAGGTACGCCACAAATATTTGACGATTTTGGTGATGTATATGGTTTAAGCTATTTAATTACAGCCGAGGGTTACTCTCCTGATGAGCTGCATGCCTACGCTAAAAACTTACAAAGTGATATTTTACAGGTTAAAGGCGTTGCTAAAGTAGCTATGACCGGTGTTCAGCAAGAAGGTATTTTTGTTGAAATAGCCCGTGAAGATTTGGCCACTTTAGGTAGCTCAATCAGTAATATTTATTCAATTTTAGATAAGCAAAATACAGTAATAAGTGCCGGTAATACGCAAATTGGTGATCAACGTATTTTTATAGATCCCACCGGCTCTATTAATTCTATTGAAACAATACAAAACCTATTAGTGAGCGCCACCAATGACGGTAAAGCTATATATTTAAAAGATATTGCTAATGTATATCGTGGTTTTCAAAGCCCAGCAACTAAACTTGTACGTTACAACGGGCAACCGGCAATTTCTTTAGGGGTTGCCAGTGTGCTTGGTACTAACGTTGTTAAAGTGTTTGAGCGCGTAGATGAGCGCGTTAAACAAGCTGAAAACGTGAGACCCATTGGTATAACAGTGCATGAATATTATCATCAAGGTAAGGTTGTTCAGGCATCGGTAGATAACTTTGTAGTAAATGTAATTGTGGCATTAATTATTGTTGTTGTTACTTTACTTGTGTTTATGGGGCTGCGCTCTGGGCTTGTTATTGGCGCAGTATTACTACTGACTATTTTTGCCACACTAGCAACCATGGATTTTAGCGGCATACCCATGCACCGAATTTCACTTGGGGCATTAATTATTGCTTTAGGGATGATGGTTGATAATGCCATTGTTGTCACCGAGGGAATACTGGTTGGTACTAAACAAGGGCGCAAAAAGCTAGAAATAGCATCTGAAGTTGTAAAGCAAACAAGGTGGCCTTTATTAGGCGGCACTTTGGTAGGTATTGTGGCCTTTGCACCTATAGGTTTAGCACCGGGTGATACTGCCGAATTTACTGGGCATTTATTTTGGGTTATTTTAATTTCTTTACTTTACAGTTGGTTATTTGCAATTACCCTAACGCCACTATTTTGTTTTTGCTTGTTTAAAGAACAAGATAAAGACACCTCTACAACAGCTAAGCCTAATATGATTATGGCGGCTTATCAATCCATTGTTGTTAGCTCGCTTAATCATCGCTGGTTAACAGTTGCTGTAGTGATATTTACTTTTAGTGCATCAATGTGGGGATTTCAGTTTGTAAAATCTGGGTTTTTCCCAGCCTCTACAACACCACAAATGGTAGTAGATTTTTGGTTACCGCAAGGAACTGATATCGAAAAAACCAAAAAAGATATGATCAAGCTTGAATCCTTTATTCAACAGCAAGAGAGTATTGAGGGCGTACAAACCTTAATTGGTGGTGGCGGTTTACGATTTATGCTTATTTATGGAGCAGAATCACCAAACAGTTCTTACGGCCAAATATTAGCTAAAGTAGATGACTATAAAGTGCTTGATACTATGATCCCTAAAGTACAAGCGTATATAGATGACACCTTCCCAGAAGCGCAAGGCAAAGTATGGCGCTTTGTAATGGGACCCGGAGGTGGTTCTAAAATTGAGGCTACATTTAAAGGGCCAGAACCCGCAGTAATTCGTGAATTAGCCGATAAAGCGAAAGCAATCATGATTGATGACGGCGGTGCACTCTCAATTAAAGATACTTGGCGCCAGCAAGTTAGGGTTATTGAACCGCAATACTCGCCAATTAATGCCCAGCGTGCAGGTGTAACACGCAAAGCAATTGCTGAAGCGTTACAACAAAACTTTTCTGGTAAAACGGTTGGCCAATATAGAGAAGGTGAAGAGTTAATTCCTATTATTGTTAGAGCTCCCCTAAAAGAGCGCTCGAATGTTAATGATATAGGCAACATTCAAATTCCTAGCCAAATCACAGGTAAAACAATACCATTAGAGCAAGTTACTAATGGATTTAAAACCGTATGGCGTGATGGTATTTTAAAGCGCGAAGATAGAATGTGGACAATTAAGGCTCAAGCCGATCCACTTCCTGGGCAGCTTGCATCTGAATTATTTAATCGAGTAAGGCCACAAATAGAAGCGATTGACTTACCTGCCGGTTACACATTGGAATGGGATGGTGAGTATGGGCAATCAAAAGAGTCAAATGAAATGCTTGCATCAACACTACCACTTGGCCTTTTAGCTATGGTGCTAATTGTAGTGGTGTTATTCAATGCTTTAAAACAACCTATTATTATTTGGCTTGTGGTACCGCTGGCTCTTATAGGCGTGGTATTTGGCTTAGTAACAACTCAAACCCCACTTGAGTTTATGGGGATATTAGGATTGCTCTCTTTATCTGGCCTACTCATTAAAAATGCCATTGTATTGGTTGATCAAATGGATATGGAAATTAAGCAAGGTAAACCACGTTATGATGCCATTGTCGATTCGGCTAATAGCCGAGTAAGACCAGTAATGATGGGAACACTAACAACAGTACTTGGGGTAATACCGCTTTATTTTGATGCATTTTTCCAATCAATGGCGGTTGTATTAGTATTTGGCCTACTCTTTGCTACATTACTAACCTTAATTGTTATACCTGTGCTTTACGCTATTTTTATGGGCGTTAAAAAGGATGAACGCACGCCAGTTAATGCCTAAGGTAATAAACTAAATATTGCAAAGTAAATAAAATATACGGCCAGCTAATGTAAAATATTATCTGGCCGCATGCTTTTTTATACCCAACCCACAACATAAAATATCGCTCTATGCTGTTGATAAATAACTAGCTTCATAACTTTAATAAAGTGCCCATCGGCGTACTTGTTAACACTGTTGGCGGCGATGGTACAGGTAAATAAAACCCTTGCGACATTAAAGTAGCCAATTTAAACGCGTATTTGATATGAATGTGTTTACCATGTGCCGACTTTGTCAATTAGTGGCTCCTCACATGAAAAATAGCGATTATGGCAGCATAATTAATATCTCTTCTATGGCGAGCGTTAACAACAGCCCCGCTATTAGCGCCATGGCCCACGCGCTGTAAGTACTGATGCACTTAAAAAATGCTTACCTCTGAAGTATTAAAACAATGTTACTTCATACTTTTATTATCAATACGTTAAAGCTAACTCCATAGTTAATCCAACAAACTCATTTTATATCGCAACTTACTTAACATAACCAACTTGCTTAACCCTATTTCCTCGTTATAAAACCTCTAAAAACCCTCATACTAACGGTACTAAAATAACCCAAAGTAATATTTTTCAGTTAAGCATTTAATGGTCAACACTATATTTGTATACTATACTTAAGTTATTCATAAATAGGCCCTTAGAGCTTATAATTAAGGTGAGGGACCGCATTGACTAATCATTTAACGCTACATTTTGTAACGCCAGAAATGCTCAAAGCAGCGGAGATCACAGCCAAATATGACCCCATACTTGTTTTAGCATCTGTATTTACAGCGGTATTTGCATCTTATATTTCATTTTTACTTTCTGCTCGTATTAAAGGCGCGCAACTTAAAAACGAAAAGCTTTTTTGGACCCTACTGTCATCTTGCTTTTTAGGTGCAGGTATTTGGGCAATGCATTTTGTTGGCATGTTAGCCTACCAACTCCCTATTCCTGTAAGATACAATATACCTATAACACTAGTTTCAATTTTACCCAGTATATTTGCTAGTTATTTTGTTATATCCCCTAATTTAGAGCGTTTTAAACACTTATGGTTTAGAAGTATACTTATGGGCTTAGGTATTTGCAGTATGCATTACGTAGGTATGATAGCCATGATAATGCCAGCGCATATGGCTTATGAGCCCATTCTGTTTACGTTCTCTGTATTTGTTGCCGTAGCACTTTCGGGTTTAGCTTTAAAAATAAATGAATTACGCCAAACAACGCAAAATAAACAAAAGCGGGTTAACTTCTTAGCAGCGCTGGTAATGGGCAGTGCTATTTCGGGTATGCATTATATTGGTATGCTCTCTATGTATGTATTTGAATCTAGCCATACAACCTACCTTGCAAATGACAACAGCGCACAACTTGCCCAAGTGATTATATTTGTAGTGCTAGTATTGAGCTTATTTTTAGTAGGCAGTATGGAATTACGCGCCAGAAGCTTGTTATCGGCAAAATTAAAAGCAGTACTAAATACAGTACAAGACGTAGTGATATGTTTTGATCGCCAAGGCATTATCGAATTTGCTAACCCTCCAACCGCTAAAGTATTTGGTTTTGATCAACAGGCGTTAATTGGCAAAAACATTGCTATATTGCTGCCAAAAAAGCATGCAAAATTTTATCATTCATTTAATGAAGATCAATCCAACTTTGGCAAAAGTCAATTATTACAGGGGTGCAAAAATTGTGGGCAAGAGTTTCCTATAACAATCGCAATCAACCCTATAAGTGAGCTAACTAACGCCCCTTTAGTAGCTACTATTAAAGATTTAACCGATATTCAAAACCAAGAAGCCTTTACACAAACTATATTTGATACCCTACCTAACATTTTGTTTATTAAAGAAGCTAAGCATCTAAGTTATAGCCATGTAAATAAATCAGCTGAAAAATTACTTGGCAAATCACAAGAGCAACTTATAGGATTAAATGACTTTGATATATTCCCAGCAGAGCAAGCAGAATTTTTTGCAAAAGCAGATCGCAAAGTATTGAACTCAAACAATTCGATAACAATTAACGAAGAGCCAGTTACCATAAATGGAACAACTCGCTATTTACGTACTCACAAAGTGATTATAAAAGATAATATGGGTAAGGCTAAATTTTTACTTGGTATTGCTGAAGATATTACTGAGCTCAGAGAAGCTAGGATTGAGTTAGATAACTTGCATCATCGAATAGCATTAGCAGCAGATGCGGCTAATATTGGCATATGGGAATGGAATTTTAAAACCGATGTGCTTATTTGGGATGACTGGATGCACACACTTTATGGCATTAAAAAGGGTACTTTTTCTTGTAACTATGCTCAGTGGTCAAAAACAATTCATCCCGATGATTATGATGATGTTACCAATAGGCTGACCAAAGCAATAGCAACCAATGAAAAGTTTCATGCTGAGTTTAAAATTATACTGCCCTGTGGAGCAATACGTTATATAAACGCCGATGGGCGAGTATATGGTGATAGCATAGTCGGTATTAATTTTGATATTTCAAAGCGCATTATCGCTGAAAAAGAAGTACTAAAACTAGCTCAAACCGATTATTTAACCGGGCTTGCAAACCGTAACACCCTGACAAAGTTTGCTGAATGTGAGTTTAGAAAAGCTAAACAAACAAACAGTAAAGTGGCATGCTTATATTTTGACTTAGATAAGCTTAAGCCAATAAACGATACTCACGGCCATATAGTTGGCGACTGTGTATTAACCGTAATAGCCGACCGCTTAAAAGATATAACCCGTAAAACTGACTGTATCGCCTGTATTGGCGGGGATGAATTCGTTGTTATAAGCACCAACATTGAAAGCCTAAACCAAATAGAAAAACAAATAACCAGATACTTAAGTGCGATTGAGTTACCTATTGTTTTGCAGCACAACGAACTCTTAGTTACAGTAAGCATTGGCTATGCTATATATCCCGACGAAGCAGCAGACTTAGATGAGTTACTTAACAAAGCGGATAAAAGAATGTATGAACATAAAAGTAAAAAGCATGATCATGCTAATAACAGCCAACCACAAGTCAATTTAAGTTGAGCATTTAATTTTAACAATACATAACTTAAATGAACTGAACTGAAAAACTCAAATATTCCTACAGCTTCACTATGTATATCCTAAAAAGCGCTAAGTTAGCGGCTGCTTAGAGCCGTTCATTATAGGTTAACGCATTAATACAGCACGTAATTAGCATCCGTAAACACGCACTTTTTGTTATTTATACAATCCTCTGAATAGCTTTAAAAGTAATTAACTATAAGATATTTCGCCTATAAATAACGCTTAGATATATATATACTGTAGGTAATTATTAATATGACTTTTTGCTGACAATAATGTTTTTAGTGTTGTTGTTATTAATGCAAAATATTAACGAAAAGAATAGTAGCTATGACTTTCAAAAATAAACACACTACCTGCGAGACTTTCCCATGTTATCAAAACGCATAATTCCATGTCTCGACGTTAAAGACGGCCAAGTAGTCAAAGGCGTAAAATTTAAAGGCCATGAAGTAGTTGGTGATATTTTAACTATGGCAAAAGCTTACAGCGAGGCCGGTGCAGATGAACTTGTTTTTTACGAAATTAGTGCCAGTGTTGAAAAACGCTTACTCGATGTAAATTGGGTAGAGAGTATTGCCCGTCATATTGATATTCCTTTTTGTGTGGCTGGCGGAATTAAGTCGGTTGCCGATGCAGCTCGCGTACTTGAACGCGGCGCAGACAAAATCAGCATTAACAGCCCTGCTATTGCTCGCCCTGAGCTAATAAAAGAGCTGCACGATGAGTTTGGTAAGCAATGCGTAGTGGTCGGTATAGATAGCTTTTACGATGAAGTGACCGGTGAATACTTAGTGTACCAACTTACTGGCGATCCTAATGCGTCAAGCCGTACCCGTTATAAAACACAAGAATGGGTTAAACGCGTACAAGACTTAGGAGCAGGCGAAATAGTATTAAACTGTATGAACCAAGACGGCGTACGTAACGGTTATGATATTGAGCAATTAAGTAAAATACGCGAACTGTGTAATATTCCTCTTATCGCCTCAGGCGGTGCTGGATCTATGCAAGATTTTGTAGATGTGTTTAAACAAAGTGAAGTTGATGGCGCACTTGCAGCCAGTGTTTTTCATAAAAATGTGATTAACATTGGTGAACTAAAACAATTTTTAACTAATAACCAAGTGGCAGCAAGATTATGATATTAACACTCGACAACCAAACTCAAGTTGATTTCACTAAAAGTGAAATGATCCCTGCTATTATTCAAGAGGCACGTTCTGGTGTTATTTTAATGCAAGGCTTCATGAACAGCGAAGCACTAAAGGTGACACTTGAAAGTAACAAGGTAACGTTTTACTCGCGCTCAAAATCGCGTTTGTGGACCAAAGGTGAGTCATCTCAAAACTATTTAAATGTCGTGTCAGTACACACCGATTGTGACAACGATTCTATTTTAGTACTTGCCAACCCAGAAGGCCCAACGTGCCACTTAGGCACACAAAGCTGTTTTGGCGATGATGCAAAACCAAGCCTAAGCTTTTTAGCGCAACTTGAAGATGTTATTGTAGCGCGTAAAAACGACGATCCAGCTAAAAGCTATACAGCGTCTTTGTTTGCAGAAGATTTAAGCCGTAGTTGTCAAAAAGTAGGCGAGGAAGGCGTAGAAGTTGCCCTTGCTGCAATGAAACACGATAACGATGAGCTAACAAACGAGTCTGCTGATTTAATTTATCACCTTACAGTGCTATTACAACGCCAAGGCTTAGCCCTTGAAGACGTAGTTAAATGCTTAATAGGTCGCCACAAGTAAGTTGTAACTTTAATACCAACAACTTTTATAAAAGCACGCTTAAATTATTTAGTGTGCTTTAGCACATAGCGCACTAAATTCATTAATTAAAAGGATAATATTGAATGAAGAAGTTAGCCTCTGTCGTATTTACTGGCTTGGTAATTTCAGGTTGTTCTAGCGTTGTTACTGAGCAAACAGCCGCTATAGATAAACTTACACCATGTAATAAAATTCAAACCTTACTTGGTGCATACGATACCCGTTTTGAATCGCTAAAAACAACCAAAGTAACCACAAAATTTATGGATAGCTGGAGTACTAACTATCATTTAGTGGGTAAGCAATGCCAAATTACTGCATTTGATCATGATAATGTTATTTACCGCTGTCAAAATAGTTACAAAGAGCAAGTAGCTGCTGTAACAGATCATCAAAAAGCAGTGGCTTTTACTCGCCAATGTTTGCTTGAAAGCAATTGGCATGAAAGCCAAAAAGAGTCAAAAAACTCGATTCGTACTACTTTCGTACTTGATGAAAACACCCCTGTTATTTCAATCTACACCGGTAAAACGTTATCTAGTTTAAAATCGTGGTCTACCTCATTAGAAATTGGCAAATCAGTAGCTACTAAACAATAATTTTTTATAGGGTTTTATGGGTTTTCAAACAAAAACTAGCAAGACTAAACTTAAAACCGATTGTATTGGAGTTTGCCAGCGGCGCAGTGGCCTATGTACCGGCTGCGGACGTACCAACGATGAAATTTTTGAGTGGATTATTTTATCTGAAGATGAAAAAAAGGTGATTTTAGCAACCCCACGAAAAGATTGTGAAAAATAGTAAATTTAGTTCAAATTAAGTGCCCCACACTGTTTGAGGCACTTAAAAACGATTACGCATTATCGAGCGCTTGACTTACATCTGCAATAATATCGTCGATATTTTCAATACCAATCGATAAACGCACTAAATCACGGCTCACACCTGCATTCGCGAGCTCTTCATCATTAAGCTGACGATGCGTGGTTGATGCAGGATGACACGCTAGCGACTTGGCATCGCCGATGTTTACCAAACGCAGTATCATATTGAGTGCGTCGATAAAACGAGTGCCGGCTTCCAAGCCACCTACAATACCAAAGCTTAATATACCCGATGCTTTACCATTAGTTGTTTTTTTACACATTGCGTTGTATGGACTTGACGCTAAGCCTGCATAGTTAACCCATGAAACTTTAGGGTGCTTTTGTAAATACTCAGCCACCTTTTGTGCATTTTCGCAGTGACGTTCCATTCGCAAACCTAAGGTTTCAAGGCCAATTAGAATGTCTGATGCATTTTTTGGTGCAAGTGCCGCACCGGTATTTCTAAGCGGAACCACTCTACAACGGCCAATAAACGCAGCTTCTGCAAAGGCTTCGGTATAAACAACATTATGATAAGACGGATCGGGCTCGTTCATCATGGCAAAACGCGTAGCATTTGCTTTCCAATCAAATTTACCTGAGTCAACAATCATGCCGCCAATGGCAGTACCGTGCCCATTTATGTATTTAGTTAATGAATGCACCACTATATCGGCACCCAGCTCGAATGGGCGGCATAAGTACGGCGTTGCTACTGTGTTATCAACAATAAGGGGCACACCCTTACTGTGTGCTATTTTAGCTAATCGAGCAATATCAACAATGTTACCTGCAGGGTTGCCAATTGATTCACAAAATACCGCTCGAGTATTATCATCTATCGCGCTTTCAAAGGCCTCAAAGTCATCTGCTTTGATCATCCGTGCTTCAATACCTTGGCGTGGTAATGAATGCGCAAATAAGTTGTAAGTGCCGCCATATACTTGGCTAGTACTGACAATGTTGGTGCCAACTTCACATAAACATTGAATTGCGTAAGTAATTGCTGCCATGCCAGAGGCTACAGCTAGTGCGCCTACGCCCCCTTCCATAGCGGCGATACGCTGCTCTAATACTGAGTTAGTTGGGTTCATAATACGGGTGTAAATATTACCAGGTACTTTTAAATCAAATAAATCAGCACCATGCTGGGTGTTATCAAACGTATAAGATGAAGTATTATAAATTGGCACTGCTGCAGACTTTGTGGTTGATTCTGATTCGTAGCCATGATGCAGCGCTAAAGATTCTAGTTTCATTAGTATATTCCCTGTTATTAATTTACTTAGCGTTAAATTAGCACTTATATGCTACTAAGTGCACTTGAAATATACTAATGACAATTGAAATTTTTAACCTTTAAAAACAACCACTGTTAACTTTTAAAGCTATAACTAGTTTAGCTGTAAACTAAAACCAATAATAAAGAGTATTACACCTAAATAAATAGTACATGCAGATTGCATATTTTGTGATATTCCACCTGCAATCAAGTCGCACGTGCCTTTATATATCCCTTTGCACACCAATAATATTCCCCTGGTTAGCCTATAATTATTTAAATTTATTTTACCTTTTTCATCTGTAATAATGCGCAAATAACCAATAAGTATAATAATACTTGCCGATATTAATAATCCAATTTTTAAACTTTCCATGGGTATGCTCACTTTTAATTTAAGTGCTTAGTTTAATATTGATAGTTTGATAGGTCGTTATACTTATTAACGCTACTTTTAACTTCACTATTTAAATTGGCTAATAGTGCGTACATCTTAGTTATATTATGCCTAAGCTGTTAGGATACGCCGTCTAAATAATGTAGAACGGTTATATAAGTATAATGTCTAAATTTTTCTTTATGGGTAAGCCCGATATAATGGGTAAAAATAACAGTAACGGTTTTAGTCCTAAGCGCAATGAAAAAGTGGGCAGCGAGCTTCATCCATTATCGTTAGTGGTTAATTCACCACAACGCAAGTTAGAAGTAGAAGCAATAGTACAAGAACATAAGTTATTTGCTACAGTAGAGCTTAATACTCAAAGTGATGAAGATATAAGAGAGCTTGAATTCGCGCTGGTTAAGTCTACACCGCAAGTATTCGATAAAGTCCCTGAGCGTAACTCTCCTTGTTTATGCGGTAGTGGTAAAAAGTATAAAAAGTGTTGTGCTTAAATTATAGCTCATAATTTAATCTCCCTTCTCATTCTTTAATATAAAAATGCCACCTGTTAATAACAAGTGGCATTTTATTATTTGCTATAAAATTCAGCTAAAATAAAGGTTCGGCTTTATTTTTACGCTTAACTTATTTTACTATTTTCATTTCATCTAATAAATTCTGGGCATTATCTACCTTGTCCATTACCCATAGCATGTAACGAGAATCTACGTGAATTGAGCGGTTTAGTTCTGGGTTATAATCCCAATCGCCAATGATGCTTTCATATACGCCATCAAACAATAAACCCACCAGCTCGGCTTTACCATTGAGTGTTGGCGAGCCTGAGTTACCGCCGGTTGTATCTACGTTTGATAAAAAGTTAACAGGTACTGTGTTCATGCCGCCGGTGTAATCACCATAAAGCTTGGCTTTAATTTGCTCTTGTAACTTTTTAGGTGCATTAAATGGGTCAACATCGGTGTTTTTAGCTAGTAACCCTTCAAGCGATGTAAAGGGTGTTGCTACCAAGCCATCTTGAGGTGAGTAGCCACCTACCGTGCCGTAAGTTACTCGTAATGTGCTGTTTGCATCTGCATATACGGCCTTATTTTGTGCTTTATTAAAGGCAATAATAGCGCTCATTAACTGCGGGCGAGCAGCTTGTAACTTGCCTGCAAGTGCTTTTGATTTATCTTCCTCAGCTTTCATTACTTTAAATATTGCTTTAGCATATTGCACAAATGGGTCTTGGCTTTGGTTTAGCTGGCTAAACGATTGCTCAAACAATGAATTGCGTACAACTTCGTTATCAAGTGTTGATTTAGTATACATTTGCTCAAGCAATGCACTTTGTTTCGCTTTATCAAAACCATTTTGTAGTTTAAATGCCTTATCAACCTCGCTAAAGCGCTCTTCTTTCGGAAGTGCGGCATAAAGCTCTAAAAAGTGCAGTAAAATAGCTTTATCTACATTGGCATCAAAGCGACGCGTCATACGCTCAAGCCCAGCTTTAATGCGCGGTAAGTCACGCTCTTGGTATCCAGACTCTCGCTCTGCATTTGGCTTTTGTTGCTCATACGCTAAACGGTATAAGCTGCGAGCGGTACTGATCATTTGTGATCTGTGTACATAACCTAACATACGATCGCGCTCGCTATGCAGTTGCGATTGCGCTACTAATGCCGATAGCTCATTTAAAACATCGCCATATTGCTGCTTGCGTGTTTTATCACTATTAATCCATTGAGTTAGTTCTTGCTCAAACTGTTTTTTGCGCTCAAACATGGTGCCTTTTTTAAAGCTTTCTATCATTGAGCCATAGTTTTTAATGTAATTATTATAACCTGCAATAGTGCTTTCGTAAGCTATACGCGCTTTACTGCCGTCCTCTGCGTTTTCTTCAATAAGTGCTACGTATTTTGAATTATGTTCACGCGCTTTAGGATAGCTGTCGTTAAATACGTTATCTACTTCTGCAGCAATACGGTAACGGTTAGTACGCCCCGGATAGCCTGTTACCATTACAAAGTCGCCCTCTTGCACACCTTTAGCACTTACACTTAAGTAAGAATCGGGTTCATAAGGTACGTTATCTTCGCTGTACTGTGCTGGTTTACCATCTTTTCCTACATACGCACGATAAAAACCAAAGTCGCCGGTATGGCGCGGCCACATCCAGTTGTCTATATCACCGCCATATTTACCTACGCCCATAGCGGGAGCGTATGCTAGGCGTACATCTTTTATTTCTAGCGACTTAATGAGGTAATACTCTAAGCCACCATGAAACGAATACACATTACAACGATAGCTCTCATCGGCTTCACACTGAGCCACCAGTGCTTTTTCATTTTTTTCAAGGGCATCGTAGCGTGCTTTAGCACTTAACTTTTGAGTGTCTTTAATTACTTTGTCGGTAACGTTAGTTACGGTTTTAGTAACATAAACACGAGAGCCAGGAGCTGCGGGTAAATCTTGCGCTGGAGTTTTAGCTAAAAAGCCATTTTCTAAAATATTATTATCGGTTGTTGAGTTGTATTGAATAGAGCCATAAGCACAGTGATGGTTTGTTACCACCAAACCTTTTGGCGATACAAATGATGCCGTACAACCACCTAGGCTAATTACCGCATTCATCGGGAATTCGGTTAATTTTGAAATAGATTTAGCATCTATTTCAAGCCCTTTGGCTTTTAATATTGATTCTAATTCTGGAAGCTGATGTGGTTGCCACATGCCTTCATCTGCAATTGCAGTGCTTGAGAGTGTAATTGCTAAAGTTGATGCTATTATAGCGACAAGAGGTGTTAAACGCATTATAGAGTCCTTTTTATTGTTTCTATAACAGGTTACTCGTGAAGTATTATGCAGGTCAATACCGTGGTAATAAATTGTTACAATGTGGCCTATAAACCTTCATATATAGCGTTAATAGCAAACTGTGGCAGCTATATTTTGTATTTACTTATAACTACTTTATATAATATGTGATTATTTATAAAAACCTTGGTGAAAAACCCAATAACAACTCCTCAGGTAATGGCTTACTAAAATAGTAACCTTGAACAAAATCACAATTTAACTCACCAAGTAAAACAAGCTGCTCTTTCGTTTCCACTCCCTCTGCAACCACGGTTAACCCTAAGCTATGCGACATGGCTATAGTTGCTTTGACTAAATTACAGTCTTCTTTTTTGGATGTAATGCCATTAATAAACATGCGATCTATTTTTAAAACATTAAAAGGGTACTGCCTTAAATAGCTTAATGATGAATACCCAGTACCAAAGTCATCCATTGATAGCTTTATGCCCAATTTAGTTATTTCTTGCAAGGTGTCATTTATATTCAATTTAGCATTCATTAACACCCCCTCGGTAATTTCTAACTCTAAATATTTAGCCTTTACATCTAGCTCGCTAAGAGTGTCTTTTATAAAACTAAGTAGCGCTGTGTCTCTAAATTGACTTGGGGATAAATTAACAGCCATAGTATATTTATGGTGTTGCCCTTTATTTAGCTGCTTATTTTGCCATTTTTTTAAAAGCTGTAAGGCTTGCTTAATAACAAACTTCCCAATGGGGATAATCAACCCATTATGCTCGGCTATTGGAATAAATTCATCGGGCGGTATATTCCCCAGCACTGGGTTATACCAACGTAGCAAAGCTTCCGCGCCGGTAACATGTTTATTTTTAACATCTAACTGCGGTTGGTAATATAGTTCAAATTCATTACGCTGTAACGCACCTTGCATCTGCTCCTCTATCGCAAGGCGGCGCTGAATTACTACGTTCATTTGTGGAGTAAAAAACGAGTAACTGTTACGTCCCAAGGCTTTTGCTTGATACATTGCCGTATCTGCATTGCGTAAAAGATCAGACGCTGTATCGCCATTTTCGGGGTACATAGCAACCCCAATACTCATGGTGAGTACAAGTTCTCTCCCTTCAATTTTAAATGGCGAGGTAAAACTTTTCAGTAGCTTTTCTGCAATATCTATTGCGTTATAATGACTATTAATACCCCGCAATAGTACAATAAATTCATCTCCTCCTAAACGCCCTATGGTGTCTTCTTTGCGAATGACTTGCTGTAATCTTGCAGCTGATTTAACCAGTAGCTTATCGCCTAGTTCATGGCCAAACGAGTCATTTACTTTTTTAAAGTTATCTAAATCAATAAAAAGTACAGCCACATGCCCCTTGTTTCTTTGTGCTTCAAAAAGCATATGCGATAGTCGGTCAAGTGCTAAAAAGCGGTTAGGTAATGAGGTTAAATTATCATAATAAGCTTGTTTACGGATCAGCTCTTCTGCCTTGTGCTGCTCGGTAATATCTCGAATAATAACCATAACTTGCTGATATTGAGAAATATGGTTAATTCTTGCCTCAAAGTACACAACTCCCAATGGCATGGTTAGTTCATATTGAAAGCTCACCATCTGTTTTTGGCTTAAGGCTTGGGAAATATTTTTTCTAAACTTACTGCTAACATCGTCTGGTAATAAATCAAACATACTGCTACCAATAAATTGCTGAGGTAAAGCATAAAGATTACTGCTACTACTGCTGCTGGCTTGATAATCAAGGATTTTGCCATCTTCTTGCATTACAAAAAATAGATCAGGAATAGCCTCAAATATTGTTTCCAACATTTTTTCTCTAAACATAGCCTGTTCTTGCGCCTGTTTAACATCGGTTAAATCAATATCAATACAATACATTTGTTTAATGCCATATTGATTTATAAACATTACATGGCTTGAAAACACCGAAACATCATTATTATTTTTATCACGAAGAGTTAGCTCTGCTGCAGGAATTTCTATGCCATTATTAATCCAATTTCCATGGCCAGCAACCACGGCCTCTCGTAAATCACTTGGTATAATTAAATCTTCAAGCTTTTTACCTGTTGCTTCAACATTCGTATAACCATAAAGCACTTCGCTGCCTTTATTCCAATAAATAACACGGCGTTGTTCATCATACCCCTGTACAGAAATAGCATTCACAGCATCAAATAATTGATGTAATGGGTCATTAACAACATATTGGTGAGCTAAAGTATGTATATTATTTTTAGATTTCATTCTGATCAATTAATAAATAATACTTAATATTTATAATAGAACGAAATAATTAAATTAACACTTAAAGGAGCGAATAAATGCTTTTAGGTAATGCGGCAATATAAGAGTGTAAAAATAAAAAGGAGCCGTTGCTCCTTTTAGTTATTAGTTTTTAACTCATTAATGTTAATCTTTTTTAGCGTTATTAGGATGCTCAACACCTATCCATGCTTTAAACAACGCCTTTTGTTCACTCGATGCTTGCTTATTAGCAATCACCTTTTTAGGTTTATCAAAATCTTCTGATAAAACTAAACTGGTGCTAGCAAGTGCATCGCGGCGAATATAATCAATTGTAATTTTATCCCCTGCTTTATACATTTCTAGGCTGCTGGTTAAATCCTTGCCAACGTGATGCTTATTAATAGCAACAATTTTATCATCTGTTGTTAAGCCTGCCTGCCATGCACTGCCACCGCGTTTAACATGCGAAAGCGTAAGGAGTTGGCCGGTATTTTTTGCCACAGCATCTATACTAGCTAAGGCTTTCGCTTTTTCTGGACGCTCAAATGTTAAACCTACTTTATTGAGTAACTCGTCAAAATTTAGTGAAACTGGCGAGTCGACATTAGTTTGCCACCAAGTGTTGTAATCACGCCCGGTTAGGTCTTTTAAAATATTGAGTACATCTAAAGAAGTAAAACCTGCAGGTAATTTATGTTGCTTATAAAGTGCCTTGTGTACATCGCGATAACTTATTTTACCTTGGCTTTTTTCTAGTAAATCAATATCTAAAGCAAGTGATAACAATGAGCCTTCTGAATAAATGTTAGTAGAGTAATTACGCGCGTGGTCCCCGCCTTGGTTTATCCACTTATCAAAGCTTGTTTCGCTGGCGCTTTGTACTTCGCGACCAGGTGTTTGTAAATGACGATTAATTGTTTTACTCAGTAGGTTAAAAAACTCATCAGTGCTTTGAATGCCTGAACGCACTAATAAATGATCTTCAAAATAGCTGGTTGAGCCCTCTGCTATCCAAAGTAATTTAGAGTAATTCATATTGGTGTAATCGTAAGGTGTTAGGCCCGCTGGGCGGTAGGCTTTAACGTTCCAAGTATGAATAAATTCATGCGCCGCAGTGCTTATAAAGGCTAAGTAATCTTCGCGTTTAGCGAATCGGTCTCGCGGACGCTGAATAATAGTCGAATTTAAATGCTCAGTAGCACCACCCGCTCCCGATGTTGCATGCACCATAAATACATAACGTTCATACGGGTAGTCATCCCAAATAACATTGCCAGTAGCCACTAATTTTTTTAGATCCGTTAGCATGAGCTCTACATCATAATTACCGTCACCCCATATAACTAAATCGTATTCACGGCCATCAACTTTAAAGGTGTGTAATTGGTTAATACCTGTCTCGATTGGTGAATCTACAAGTACGTCATAATCTGCCGCCTTAAATGTATTTTTACCTTTGTTATTTTTCATTCCAGAAACAGAGCGCCACTGTTTAGGCACCTCTAAATTAACCGTAACGGGTTCTTGGCGAAATGAGTCACTAAACATAAAAAAGCCTGATGCATCAATAAATGCATGGCTGTCATCAATATGGCGCGCACGTTTGCCAAGCTCATTTGCGTATACTTGATATGCTAAGTTAACTTTAGTTGGCTTATTTAAATGTACACGCCAGGTGCTGTGATCAATTTTTTCCCACTTTAGGGGGTTACCCGTACTGTCTTTTGCATCAAAGTAACGCACCCCATTGGCTAAATTTAATATTTCGTAACGCCCAGTGCGCCATGCAGGTAATTTAATGTCTAAATGCGCTTGTGCCGTTTTGGGAAACTCTACCGTAACATTACCTAAGTGGTGCTGTGGCTGAGAAATGTTTAATGAATAATTTACATCAGCAAACGTAGGGGCAGAACATGCGGCTAAAATAGACAGCGCTAATAGCTTTTTCATAATGGCTCATAAAGATAACTTAGTGTGTAAAGAAGACTAACAAGGCGCTATTTAAAAGTGAATTAAAAGCGATAAATAGACTTTTAGATACGTTTATTGGCAATATCTCATTAAAAACACAAAGTTTTTAATGAGATAACTACACTTAATATAAATTTGTTGTAAACTTAACTGATACTAATTAACACAATGGCGGTATGTTTAGGTGCCTGATAAATCTAATTCTATGGACAAAAAACTCAAACAAGCTATTGAACAACGAATAGTAATTGAGAGCGCAAGGAAAACCCAAGTAGACACTCTGTCAAATTTAGCAGCTAAATTGTCTTTAAGCTGTAAGGGTCTTGATATTGAATTAGATAATCGCCTAGCTAAATTTAGAAGCGCACTTAATAAAGGGGTTAGCTTTGAGCACTTATCGCCGTTAATTAATGATATTTTAGTACTTTTAAAAAGCCAAGAAGCCATTCAACTCGCTCATCAACGCGACTTATACACAAGTGTAAAAAATGCTGGCAAGCAATTACAAAAAACCAATGGTTTACCTGACAACACACGCAGAACACTGCGTAACTTGTTAGATAATGAACTTGATGCCGTTCAGTCAACCCATGGTTTTATACCGCTATTAAATCAATTAATTACTATTTATAACCAAGCGTTGCACACTAAATTTAATGCATTACCCGCAGAACAACATACCGATACTCCAGCAATTGCTAAAAAGTTGTTAGAACTTGCCCACCAGCTGGTACTTGAAGATGAAGCAGCTGAGCAAATTCAATCGATAAGAACCACTATTTTACAAAGTAATACAGTAGATGACTTACTCGCTGCCGCGATTGAAATTATTAGTATTATTGTAAAAAACATTAATAACGAGCGCCAATCAGCGCAAAGCTTTTTAGTGTCTTTAAATAAAACCTTAGAAGAGTTACACCATTCGATTTTTTCGACCAGTAAACATTCCGAATCTATGGGAATTGAGTTTGACGTATTAAATAAACGTATTAAAACTAAAATTAATAATCTTAATGAACAAACTAAGAGTACCACTTCAATTTCATCATTAAGAAAATTGGTTGATCATGAATTAAAGTCCCTCGGTGAAGATTTTATTGCCAAAGAAGAACTTGAACGCAAAGATCGCAAAGTACTTATAACCAGCTTTGATAAAATAAATAATCGTATTGGTAGCTTAGAAAATAAACTCACTAAATATAAAAAACGCCTTAACGATCAACGTTTCAAAAGCCTGCTCGATAGCCTAACCAAACTGCCAAACCGGGCCGCCTTCGATGAGCGCTATAACCACGAAATGCACTTATTTAATGTGCAAGCATCCGATGTTACTCTGGTGGTAATTGACGTAGATTATTTTAAGTCAATAAACGACAGGTTTGGTCATACTGCTGGAGATATTACGCTACAAGTTATTGCTAAAGCCTTGCAAAAGTCGATAGAAAAAACTGACTTTATAGCGCGTTATGGCGGCGAAGAATTTGTACTATTAATGCCAGGTACTTCTTTAGAGCATGCCATTCCCCAACTCGAAAAGCTTAAAAAGAATATAAAAAAGATCCCGTTTAAGTTTAAAGATAAGCAAATAGAAATTACAGTGTCACTTGGTGCAACTCAGTTTAAACAAGGTGACACATTATTAAAGGCATTTGATAGAGCAGACGATGCTTTATACGAAGCCAAAAACGCAGGTCGGGATCGTCTGTGTATACGTAAATAATGTTATATAGCTCAATTGTTTTGAGTTTTATAACTAGCTAGTTTTTTACATTTTATACCAATTGTATTAAATGAGTCGTTAATTATAGCAACCGCTCTAAAAAAGTACGGCGCCTTATATATTACTTATATAAGTTCAAGTGCCCAAAATGAGTTTAACCTGCTAGAGCAATCAACGCTTGTATTCAATTGGTATTAAGCAGCAAGGAGAATGCCGATGTTAATACAGTTAAACCCTACTGGGGTTTTAGATTTACTGTCGCAATTAGAAGTTGATTTATTAGAGCAATCTTCCGCTAGTGAACGCTATCGATTATTTAGAAACTGCGCGCTTGCCGTCCTCAATGTAGGCAGCCATACAGATGAAAGTAGCGACATCTACGATAAATACCAAGACTTTGATATTCGTTTAGTTAGCCGTGAGCGCGGCATAAAAATAGAACTAATTAACGCACCTGATACCGCATTTGTTGATGGTGAAATTATTACCGGTATTCACGAACATATATTTTCTGTGATCCGCGATATTTTATTTATATGTCAAAAATACGAAAAAGATCTTAAAGAACAAAAAGCCATTACCCACATGGTTTTTGATATGCTCAGAAATGCCGATGCACTAAAAGTAAACAGCGAACCAAGCATGATTGTATGTTGGGGTGGGCATTCTATTAGTGAAGTTGAGTATAAATATACCAAACAAGTAGGCTATGAGCTGGGCCTGCGCGGCTTAAACATTTGTACCGGCTGTGGCCCTGGCGCTATGAAAGGTCCAATGAAAGGCGCTACTATTGGCCACGCTAAGCAGCGCATTAAAAACAATCGTTATTTAGGATTAACCGAGCCCAGCATTATTGCAGCAGAGCCGCCTAACCCAATTGTAAATGAATTAGTCATTTTACCCGACATAGAAAAACGTTTAGAAGCCTTTATACGCACTGCGCACGCTATCATTATTTTTCCTGGTGGCGCTGGTACTGCTGAAGAGTTTCTTTATTTATTAGGGATATTATTACACCCAGAAAATGACAAGCAGTGCCTACCGGTTATTTTAACAGGACCCAAACAAAGTGAAGCCTACTTTAAAGAGCTGTGTCACTTTATTGAAATGACACTGGGTGTAGAAGCGCTCAGTAAATTTGAAGTTATTATAGATAACCCACAATTAGTAGCGCAAAAATTAAAGTCGACCATGGCTAATGTTCGCGACTATCGTAAAAGCCAAGGCGATGCATACTATTTTAACTGGACATTAAAAATAGAAAATGACTTTCAACAGCCGTTTATACCATCACATGAACAAATGGCGAACCTAGACTTGCACCTAGAACAACCAAAACAGTTATTAGCTGCAAATTTACGCCGCGCATTTTCGGGCATTGTTGCCGGTAATGTTAAAGAAGAAGGCGTAAAAGCAATTAAACAACATGGGCCTTATATTCTAAGTGGCGAGCCTAGTTTAATGAAAGCAATGGATAAGTTATTACAAGCTTATGTTGACGAGGGAAGAATGAAACTGCCCGGCAGTAAATATGTCCCCTGCTACACAATCAAGGCGTGAGTTCTGTATTGAAACCCCATTTATTACTTATTGATGCGCTTAATTTAATTAGGCGCATTTACGCGGTTGACGCGAATCAAAAACATCACAGTGACGAGCAAATGCTTAAAGCAAGCTGCTCACGTGTAGCGCATGCCTGCTCAAAACTTTTAAGCAGCACTAAAGCAACCCATGCCATTGCCGTATTTGATGGCGATAAAAGTTGGCGCTATCATTTTTATAAAGATTACAAACACTCCCGTGCTCCTATGCCACAAATACTTAAAGATGCATTAGTGCAATTTAAAGCCGCCATTGAAGAAACCGGTATTGTAGTGTTTGAACCAATAAACGATGAAGCTGATGATATTATTGCAACTCTTGCAAATAAGGCATCACATAACAACATCAGCAGTGTGATTGTCTCAACTGATAAAGGCTTTTTACCTTTTTTAAATGAGCATATAGCTGTGTATGATTATTTTAAAAAACATTATTTAGATCAAGATAGTATTAAGCAACGCTTTGGCGTTGAGCAAAAAAAACTAGTAGAGTTTTGGGCATTTGCTGGCGATAAAACCAATGATATTCCGGGCGTAAAAGGCATAGGCACTAAATCGGCACAGCTACTAGTTAATAACTATAGTTCTGTCGAGGATGCACTCAATGACGATGCTCTTAGTGCCAGCTTACGTAAAAAGCTAACTGAGAATATGGATATGTATGTTATTTCAAAGCAACTGGTTAGTTTACGCACCGATATAAACTTAGGCTTTAGTTTAAAGCAGTTAAGGCTTAATTAGTCGCAAGTTAATAGCACTGCCGTACGACAATACGTATACTATTAGCAGTGATGGTTAGTAGAGTAAGTAATGTTCAAAAAGTTTTTTAGATATTTAATTTTAGGTTTAGGGCTGTATGCGCTAATAGCCACGTTAGTGATCGTTTTTTATAAAGATGATCCACAAGCTATGATTTGGCAAGACAGAGAAGCCTACAATAAACGCTATATCGAAAAGCTAAAAATAGAAGACACTGCAACCCTCAATAGTGTACTCGAATATTTAGGTAGCCCAGATCTTACCTTTGCTAAGCGTGATGAGGACCAAGTATGGCAAATTGTTTTTTATCGTACCCAGCATAAAACATCTGACGGCATTACTACTATAGATGAATGTACCGGCTTATTATTTAAAAACGGGCAGCTCATTTTATGGGGTCCCAGTGCTTACGATCAATATCTAAAACCAGGTTAGGGAAACGGCATAATGGATGAGCCTGTATCAATAAAGCTAAAAAGGTTGCTTGAGCATACGCAGCTATTTTTAGCTTCATACAATAATAAAAAACAATGGCCTACCTTTTATCCGCTAGTGTGCAAACTTGCAGAGCAATACCGAACCCTTTATAAGCAAAATCCGAGTGCTCTACAAGCGCAACTTATGCTTTATAAAACTCAGTACGACTTTGCTACCAACCTTGTAATTAACCAATGTATTTTAACAACCGCACTGTGCGTAAGCCAAAATTACGATGACGAACTAAGTGAGCTGTATATTAGTGCGTCATTAATTGAGCACTTGTGCGTAGGCGCTCAACTTAATAAACTGTCCAAACAAATAGCGTTTACCAGTACCGAAAGCCAAATATGGCAATTACGCCACAAACTTGCAGCGCGCGTATTACTAACCGCAAAGCAACCTGCTCATAGTATTACTCAAGTATTAGCTAAACTGAGTAAATATAAACACGCTTTAGTAAGCACCCCTAAAATAATGTTATACGATGGCGGCACAATAATTGTGGCGTTAGCTAATATTTTGGCAGTTAACCTCACGTGTAATGCAGCAAATCAGCAAATAAATTTTTATAAAGCGATAGGCGACTTATATTTGCGAACCCCAAATTTATTTGCTCAGCGGCTCTTAAAATCATTAATTGCGCATATTGGTCCTTTGCTCCCCGGGAGCCGAGTTTTATATGCCGAACAAGCAATGATTTATTTAGCAACCGACGCCGAGCAGCGCCACATACTTATTAAAAGCTTAAAGAACAAAATAGTTTGGTACAGGGTAAAAGCAACGCTTAACGATAACGCAGTACAATGGCTATGCGCTGATAAACGTATACTTTATAAAGTGTGGGATACTGAATATGTAAATATAAAAGCCGCAACTCCCAGTACCCAAAACACATTATATGATCTAATTGGGCTTATTAAACTGCAACAAGAGTATAGCTTTAACAATATAAATACTTTATTAGCCCCACATCCTAATGTTATTAAAAGCTTATGCCAAGCAGTTAAACCGTATAACAAAGAGCATCAAGCCGCTAAAAATTTAACGCATAGTTTGTCTATGGTTGGCTACAATAATGCCCCAGCTATTATACAGCGCGTGGTGTTTGAGCAACTAGTTTTTGCTATTCCGCATCCTTTACATGCTTTTTTAGTTAATCGACTCAAATGTATGGTCGATATAATGAGGCTATTGGTCTATAACAATAAGCAATATCAGTTTGAGCATATTTGTTTGCCTTTATATGCTTACGCGCATTACTTATTAATACATTGTAGTACGCAACTTTCAAGAAAGACGCCTATAGCGCACGCCCCCAATAAATCATCCGATACACCTATGTGCGCATTTTTTGGCATAGAAAGCATGGATAGTAAGCATTTAAATCAGCAGTTATCAGCGCTTTTAAGTGATAACCCATGGACCTTTGCATTATTAGATGCCGAACAAGTAGCTAAAAACGAACTCACTGAGCAAAGTAAGTTATGGGTAGCATTTAAAGTCGTGGCGCAAAGCGTGTTTAAGCCAAAAACAGCATTAACACCTTGGCAACAGCAAACACTTAAGCAGCAATTAATAGCCCAGGGCTGGGACAATCAAGCCGATTTTTATGACAAACTTCAAACATTAGCTTTGTTTGATAGTATTTAAGCTACTTATTTTAACTATAAACAGCGGTTATACCCAGTATTAATAGTATAAACTGGCAAAATGACTTAATAATTGGTATAAATGCGCCCTTGAATTCTCAAGCTCGTTCACATAAATTTTCTAACAAGCAGTTGCTCCCTCGGAGCCACAATTTATGTGCAAATCAAACTCTTTAAAGGATAAGTTAATGGCCAAACAAACCATAACAGTGATCAAAGGCGACGGCATCGGCCCTAGCATTATCGACTCAGCACTTGAAATACTAAAAGCCGCAGGATGCGATTTTGATTATGAATTTGTTGATGCTGGCCTAGCTGCACTTGAAAAAACAGGTGAGTTACTTCCGCAAGACACAATCGATACTATCGCTAAAAACAAAATCACCTTAAAAGGTCCTTTAACAACGCCGGTTGGTGAAGGCTTTACTTCTATAAACGTAACACTACGTAAGCAATTTGGTTTGTACGCAAACGTACGTCCTGTTAAATCGTTTGTAGGCACAAAAGCACGTTATGATGATATTGATATCATCACTATTCGTGAAAACACCCAAGGTATGTACTCTGGCGCTGGTCAAATTGTAAGTGAAGATGGTAACGAAGCAGAAGCAAAATCTGTTATTACTCGCGAAGGCGCAGAAAAAATCGTAACGTTTGCTTACGAGCTAGCAGTACGTGAAGGCCGTAAAAAAGTAACAGCGGTACATAAAGCAAATATTTTAAAATCTACATCAGGCCTATTTTTAAAAGTAGCGCGTGAAGTTGCAGAACGTTTCCCAGAAATTGAATCAACCGAAATGATTGTTGATGCAACCTGTATGAAACTAGTAATGACGCCAGAAGAGTTTGACGTAATAGTAACCACAAACTTATTTGGTGATATTTTATCAGACCTATGTGCTGGTTTAGTTGGCGGCTTAGGCATGGCACCAGGTGCTAACATTGGCGAAGATACTGCAATTTTTGAAGCAGTACACGGCAGTGCGCCTGATATTGCAGGTAAAAACCTAGCTAACCCTACTTCTGTAATTTTAGCGTCTATTCAAATGCTTGAGCATTTAAACATGGGCGACACCGCAGAGCGCATTAGAAGTGCAGTTGCTGATGTGATTAAGTCAGGCGATCGTACTACTCGCGATTTAGGCGGCAGCCACGGTACAACAGACTTTACTCAAGCTGTTATCGACCGTTTGTAATATAAAGTATAAAGTACATACATAAGTACTTGTAAGCGTACTGATATAAAAAGCCAGCAATTGCTGGCTTTTTAATATTCAAAATTGCAAACCTGCATAAAACCTCCCTCCACTTACTTTAAAACCTCAAAAAACAACTAACTCCAGCACAAAAATAGCATGATGAGAAAAAATAATGCAGAAAAGCCATTTCGCGGTTGACATACTCCCTCAAAACCCTTAAAAATAACCACATACACAATTTTAGTTTAAAGCAGTATTAACGCTTTGTAATAGAGTAATTAATTATGAATACTACAATTCGCCTATTAATCGTACTCGTACTGGTCTTAGTTATAAGTCCAGCGGGGATGTATTGAAAGGTGATACTGCTTTTTAAAAACCCCCGCCCCATGCGGGGGTTTTTTTATGCATAAAAATAACGGCAGAGGAATGAGGATGAGCAAACAACAATATAATGGTTCTGAACTAGTTGTTCAGGCATTAAAAGAATTAAAGGTTAAATACATATTTGGCTACCCCGGGGGGTCAGTATTAGATTTATACGATGCACTTTTTCAGCAAGACGACATTGAACATATTTTAGTTCGTCATGAGCAAGCCGCCACACATATGGCCGATGGTTATGCGCGTGCTACTGGCGATGTAGGCGTAGTACTGGCAACATCAGGCCCAGGTGCTACAAACTGTATTACCGGCATTGCTACAGCCTATATGGACTCCATTCCAATGGTCGTGCTATCGGGGCAAGTACCTACCAACTTGATTGGTGATGATGCTTTTCAAGAAACTGATATCGTTGGTTGCTCGCGCCCTATAGTAAAGCACAGCTTTAACTGCAGAAGCGCAAAAGATATCCCAACTATTTTAGCTAAAGCTTTTTATATTGCCAGCACAGGCCGCCCAGGCCCAGTGGTAGTAGAGCTGCCAAAAGACATGCTAAACCCTGAGATAAAGTTTGATTATGAATTTCCTAAATCTACCGATTTAAGAACTTACAACCCAAACACTAAAGGCCACTCAAAACAAATACGCAAAGCCGTTACCGCCATACTAGAAGCAAAAAAACTGGTAGTGTACTCTGGCGGCGGAATTGTAATTTCAAACACTTCTGAGCAATTAACTCACTTGGTAGAGTCACTAAATGCGCCAATTACCAATACCCTTATGGGGCTAGGTGGCATTTCAGGTGTGCATCCAAACTTTGTAGGCATGCTAGGTATGCATGGCACCCTTGAAGCCAATAAAGCCATGGCTAATGCCGATGTAATATTAGCATTAGGGGCGCGTTTTGATGATCGGGTCACCAATAATGTGCAAAAATTTTGTCCCAACGCCACTATAGTGCATGTAGATGTTGATCCAACGTCTATTTCTAAAACAATTAAAGCTCACATTCCGGTAGTTGGCTGTCTTGCAACCGTACTAGAGCAGCTACAAGCTGGTATTGATAAGAGCCCTATTCAAATTGATCGCAGCGCCCAAGAAGATTGGTGGCGTCAAATTATCAGTTGGCGCGAACAAAAGTGCTTAAGCTATAACACCGATGGCGATGCAATTAAACCGCAAGCCGTAATTGAAGCGGTTTATAAAGCCACCAATGGCGACGCTTATGTAAGCTCCGATGTTGGCCAACATCAAATGTTTGCAGCCCAGTATTACCCGTTTAAACATCCGCGTCAGTGGATCAACTCAGGCGGCCTTGGCACTATGGGCTTTGGCTTACCTGCTGCCATGGGTGTAAAACTTGCTTTTCCGGATAAAGAATCGGTATGTATTACTGGCGACGGCTCTATTCAAATGAATATTCAAGAGCTAGCTACGTGTTTACAATATAACTTAGCGGTAAAAGTCGTGTCATTAAATAACCGCTCTTTAGGCATGGTACGCCAATGGCAAGATATGGTGTATGGCGGGCGTCATTCATCATCTTACATGGAGTCTTTGCCTGATTTTGTTAAATTAGTAGAAAGCTACGGCCATGTAGGTATTAAAGTAAACACCCTAGATGAGTTACAACCGGCTATCGACAAAGCCATGTCGATTAACGATCGTTTAGTATTTTTAGACATTCTTGTAGACGAAAAAGAACATGTATACCCAATGCAAATTAAGTTTGGTGGCATTGATGAGATGTGGCTACGTAAAGGAGTAAAAGCATAATGCGTCGTATTTTATCTATATTATTAGAAAACGAACCAGGAGCACTGTCGCGTATTGTAGGATTATTTTCGCAGCGTGCTTATAACATCGACAGCCTAACAGTTGGCACAACGGATGATCAGTCTTTATCGCGCATTACTATTACCACTATGGGTGATGACCGTGTAGTAGAGCAAATTACCAAACAGGTAAACAAGCTTGTTGATGTACTAAAAATTATTGATTTAACCGAAATGAGTCATATTGAGCGTGAACTATTATTGGTTAAAGTATTTGCCCAAGACGAAACAACACGCGCAGCGGTTACACGCGTAGCAGATGTATTCCAAGGGACTATTTTAGATATGGGCCGGCTAAGTTATAGCCTACAGTTAGTGAGTAGCACAGATAAAATTGAATCATTTTTAGATACGCTACGCCACGAAACCGACATTATTGAGGTAGTGCGCTCTGGGGCAGTTGGCATTGGCCGTGGCGATAAAGCCCTAAAAGCCAAATAAATAACTAAAAAGTTAATCCACCTTAATAAAGGTGGATTAACTTTATTACAATTATTAAATGTAATTATAATATTAACAAGGTTGGCAAATATTTTAGGCATAAAAAAAAGGGCTAAAAGGCCCTCTTTTCATTTAATTAGATAAACCTACAATTAAAGGTTTACTTGATCTTTAAGACCTTTACCTGCTTTAAAGCTTGGGATAGTTGCCGCTGCGATTTGGATCTCAGCACCCGTTTGTGGGTTACGGCCAGTACGTGCTGCACGTTCTTTAACTGAAAAAGTACCAAAACCAACTAACGCTACTGAATCACCTTCTTTTAAAGAAGAAGTTACAGCGCCAGTAAACGCGTCAAGAGCGCGTGTAGCAGCGGCTTTAGAGATTTCTGCATCAGTAGCAATTTTTTCAACTAATTGAGCTTTATTCATTATTTGATTCCTATTCGTTATTATTTTGCCTTCGCAAAACCTATCTTTATGCATTTTTGAAGAGTTAGCAACAGCAAATTGCATTTTTTGCTTAAAATCTTATAAAATGCGTAAAATTAAAATAATTATCGGTAAAATACAGCGTGTTGAGTTAACAAAGACTTAATTTAAGTGCAATTTTAACGCAAGTTAAGCCACAAAGTCATAAGCTATATTTTTTCGATAACCAAGGTAACTTCCCCAACTTCGATACCAAACTTAACAATAGACGTACGGTTTATCAAGCGAGTTTGTGTTACCAAGTACATCCAATCATCAAAGTTTACCGTTAAAGTGCTGCCATCGTACGGCAGTTCAACATCGTAATTCCAATGAAATACACTGCCATCACTTTTCCCTTTAGCTGTGCCTAAAACATCATCTGCAGTGCCGGTTAAACTCTTGTCATCATTGAGTGTTACTTTCCAAATACGTTTTTGAGTTTCACCATCATCATAAATAAAATCTTCTTCTATAACGCCTTGGTTGCCCTCCCAGCTTGCATGCATGTCAACCACGAGCTTGCGGGTTAATTCACCTTTATAGTCTTGTACAACGCCATAGGCTTTTAAATTTCCGCTAAAAAACGTTTTAAAGTCAAATTCTGGAGAGGTGTTATTGTAATGTTCGACATTGGGGGCAGAGCAACTTACCAATAACAGCGCACATATAGCGGCAAAGGTTACTTTTGCATAATTTAAAATCGTCATATTAATTTCCTAATAATTGCTTTCGAAGTGCGGGCTCAGAGGTATTTTCGCTCAGCCAAATCGCCAAAAAGTCAGCGGCAAAGCCAGGCTCATTAATTTCACCAATGTGTTTATCATTATGATAAAAAACACTAAGCCCTTGCTTGTCTGTTACGAGCGTTAACGACTCGCCTTTTTTTATATTTGGCCACATCGCTAATAATTTATCGCTATATTGCGTTGTTAGCTGTTTTTTACCTAAATGTTGCCACTGCTCGTTGGTCGCTTTTACTATGTCTTTAGCAGCAAAGTCACGCAAATAAGTCAGCTTAAATTTAATCGGATTATCGCCTAACTTATACTCTCCCGTTGTAGTAAATAATGTAGCGTCGTATACATCCCAAAATAAATACTCCATCCGCGCATCCCCTACCTTCGTTAAGCTAATTTGTGCCACAGCAACACAACTCGTTGTGAGTAAACAAATACACAGTACTTTAAATATAGCGTTCATGGTAAATCCCTTCAGGTAAGTGAATAATCATACGGGAGCGGCAAGGGCGAGGATCAGCGAGTAATAAGTAATTTAAGTTTTAAATTAGCTAAAATAATTAAAGTAAATACAGCAGCCCAAAGAGCACCGTATACCAGCCAAAACTCCAATAGTGGCAGGCCTAAATTTAGCACTTCAAAGCGCGCGCCGGCCCAGTAACTTGCAGGGGAAAACACAAGGCAAATAATAAATACTTGCCAAAGTTTTAGTGAGATTAAAAAGCGCATTGAGGTGTTTATGCTAAGCAGTAATGCAAACCACAATAAGGCAAGCCAAACAGGAAATGGGGATACTTTAAACTCTAATAAGCCACTTTTAACGGCAATAAACTCGCTCAATAAAGCCAAGGGCAAAGCCACTAAAACCAGTAATGCGTCGTGCTTTTTTTGTTTTGATAAATAAAACATCAACGCAATAATAGCGCTACTAAACACAACAGAGCTTGATTCAAGCAGTAAGGATAAAAACCACACTGCTTGAAATAACACAAAATTAATAACCGAGTGCAATTTCATCATCAGTACTGATAAAACGTGGTTTACGCGCCATTAAATGCACGGTACTAGTTGCACGTGCTCTAAATGCACCTTCGCAGTAAGCAAAGTAAAATAACCACAAACGATAAAAGCGCTCATCAAATTTAGAGCTGTCTAAGTCTGGCCAGCTTTGTATAAAGCGCGTACGCCAATCGGCAAGTGTACGTGCATAATGGGCACCAATATCGTTTACGGTATGAATAACCATATCAGTATTATTTTTAATTTGTTCACTCATTTCATTTAACGATGGCAAACAACCACCAGGAAAAATATATTGCTGAATAAAATCTGAGTTTTTTAAATAATGTTTATAACGCTGATCGCCAATAGTAATCGCCTGAATAAGCATAGCGCCATCATCTTTTAATAACGCACTACATTGAGTAAAAAAGCTTGGTAGGTAATCGTGCCCTACCGCTTCAATCATCTCAATTGAAACCAGTTTATCGTATTGCCCTTTAAGTGAACGGTAGTCTAATTTAAGCAAAGTTATTTTATGTTCAAGCCCAAGTTGCTTCACTTTTTGTTCAACATAGTCGTGCTGCTCATCAGATATAGTCGTGGTAGTAACATAGCAGTCGTAATGAGTAGCTGCATAAATTGCGAATGCCCCCCATCCGGTGCCTATCTCTATTACCGAGTCGCCTTTTTGTAGTTCAACTTGTTCACAAATTCGTTGTAACTTATATTGTTGAGCTTGCTCTAAGGTTGCTTCTTTTTCGGGATAGACTGCACACGAATAGAGCATTTCTTTGCTTAAAAACGATTCGTATAAATCATTCCCTAAATCATAATGAGCAATAATATTTTTTTTCGAACCCGATTCTGAGTTTTTGTTTTTTAAGTGATTTAAGCGATTGACAATATTACTGAAAAAAGAAAATTTTTTTTCAAAAGCATCTAATTGATTTTGATTAATCGCAAATATTTCGATCAGCTGAGTTAAGTTATCGCAAGACCATTGTCCTAAAATATAAGACTCGCCTGCGCCCACACTACCCGACAAACAAAATGCTTTGTACATTGCTTTATTATTAACAGTAATCGTTACTTTTGCAGCTGACGATAAATCGCCAAAAGTAATGCGTTCGTTATTATCAACTAACGTTATTTGCCCTGTTTGAATCGATGAAAAGGCTTTAAATACTATTTTTTTATATAAATTAGTAAGCCAGCTTCGATTATTTTGACAACGTAAATGCGTCGCTTTTTCCATAAAATCACCTATATTATTACTCTTAAACAACATAACAACTTGCTTTATGGCTTACCTGAGTGGCCTAAAAAAGGCACTCTTTTAATAAACAACTTTAATGCTTGATAATAAATACCCTTAAAAATTGACCAAGTCATCGCCGGAAAACGTTTAAGCAACCTACTTACTTGTTGCTCAGTTAATTCGTGGCGTTTTAACCTTAGTGTAGCGTCGAATAATACCTGCTCGTCGCGTATATTTTTAATCTGTATTAATGCTTTATCCTGCGTTTGTCGAATATGCCAGTGGTAGTTCATGTCCAAGTCCATAAAAGGTGATACGGAAAAAGTTTTCTTAAAGTTCACTTTTTTTTCTAACGGAACTAAATAATAGTGGCGTTCATTCCAAGGTGTGTTGCTAACCTCTGCAATCATGTAGCTAAATTTTGTATCGTTATCGCCAAAAAAATAAAAATTTACTGGGCTAAAGTAAATACCTAAACAGCGTAATTGCCCCAGCATATAAACATGGCTAAAGGTTTGTTTAACACCTAGCTTTGCAAGGTGTTTGCGCGCGCGCTCTACTAACGAAAAGGTATTTAATTGCGGGTCTTTATTTAGATAGTCTGCTTGGTTAAATTTAAGAGCTTTAAAACCTGAACTGCCCAATTGGCTATGCACACCGTTTAATTGCTGTGGGTTATTTAAATCAACCCACATCATGTACAAAGGGTAACTAAAGCTATGGCTTTTAACCGCAAAACGGCGATGTTTTACATCGCCTAAATATACAGCGCTAGTCAAATTCAACCCCAAGCTGTTTGGCAACGTCTACGCCACTATGCACCCCATCTTCGTGAAAACCGTTATACCAATACGCACCACAAAAATAGCTATTATTTTTCCCGTCAATGCTGTGCTTTTGTTGCTGCGCGGCTATCGATTCTTGGTTAAATACTGGGTGATGGTAAGTAAATTCACGTAATATTTTACTCTTTTCTATTCCTTGTAGATGGTTCAATGTTACACAAAACTGCGTATCTGACTGTAACCCTTGAAGTATATTCATTTGATACGTAACAACAGCCGCTTTATCGGTATTATTATTGAGTAAATAATTCCAACTAGCCCAGGCTGCTTTTCTGTCGGGTAATAAATTAGTATCGGTATGTAGTACCACTGAATTTTCGGTATAAGGAATAGCGCCCAACACTGACTTTTCTTGCTCGCTGGCATCGTCCAATAACGCTAACGCCTGATTTGAATGACAAGCAAATATCACTTTATCAAACTCGCTTTGCTCACCATTAGCAAACACTATAGTTACTTTATCGGCAGCTCTAGTTACTGATTTAATATCTGTATTGAGTTTAATTTTGTCGGCAAAGCCTCTAATTAGCGGGTTAATATATTGACGAGAACCACCGGGTATTACATACCATTGCGGCCTGTTTACTACATCTAATAAGCCATGATTAAAAAAGAATTTAACAAAAAATTCAACGCCTACATTTTGCATTTCTTTAATGCTGGTAGACCAAATAGCAGCGCCCATAGGTAAAATATAATGATATTTAAAAAAGTCGTTAAAATTATGCTCACTTAGTAGCTCACCTAATGAGTGATCGGCTTTATAGCTGCCTTGCTCGTGTATTGTTTTACATAATTTATTAAACCTAACTATGTCATACAGTAAACGCCAAAACTTTGGTCTAAAAATATTACGACGCTGTGCAAATAAACTCGTAAAGGTATGGCCGTTGTATTCAAAACCTGTTGCATCGTTATGCACACTAAAACTCATTTCTGTTTCTTGCTTATCAACGCCAATACGCGCTAATAACTTTTCAAAATAAGGGTAGGTTCTGTTATTAAATACAATAAAACCAGTATCAATAGCGTGTTCAATACCATCAACTTGCACATCAACCGTAGCCGTGTGGCCACCAATGTAATTGTTTTTTTCAAATAGCGTTACATCATAGTGCTTATGCAATAAATGCCCACAGGTTAAACCTGAAACGCCAGTGCCAATTATAGCTATTTTTTTCAACGCGCTAGTCCTTTTGCAATTTTGAGCCACAGCGGCAATGGTAATATGCGCAGTGCTTTTAATATTAGTGTAAAACGATACGGAAAATGCACTTCTTTACGACGCTTGTGTATGCCTTTTATCATGTAGTCTGCCGCTTTTTGCGCTGTAACGGCCATAGGCATAGGAAAGTCATTTTTATTTGTTAGAGGGGTTTTAACAAAACCAGGATGCACTAAGGTTACATCAACGTCATTTAAATCAATTGCTAAGCTTTTAGCCAAGTAGCTTACACCCGCTTTAGAAGCGCCATACGCCTCTGAGCGCGGTAGTGCTAAATAGGTTACACTTGAGCTGACTAACACCAGCTGGCCACCACTATTTATTTTAGGTAATAAAGCTTCTAAGCAATACCCCATAGCCAGTAAATTAACGCTAATGACTCGCTCAAATAAGGCGCTGTCAAAATTTCGTGCATCGTCAACGTATTCGCAGTTACCAGCATTGAGTATGACCCGATCAAAATGAGCAAAGCCAATGGTAGCAGATTTTATTTGTTGTAAATTTGTGGCATCAAATTGGCAGGTTTGAATGTTGTTATGCTTAGCAAGCTCAGCTAACTTTTCGCTGTTACGACCGCAAGCAATAACAGTATCGCCTTGCTCGGCATATTTTATTGCTAATTGTTCGCCAATACCTGAGGTAGCACCGGTAATAAGTGTGATCATAATTAGCCCGCCCTTTTATCTATAAGCTTAATAATACGGCCTAATAAAGGAATATGCTTATACAGTAGCTCGCCTACGTTAAAATAGTCGCGGTGCTCAATTATTTTGTCACCGTTAAATGTAAGCTTACTGTGCCCCTGCACAGTAATGGTGTTTCCTGAGGCTAATTTAGGATGCACATAATGCATACTCCAATACACAAAGGCGTTATTGGCAACACTAAATGAGTCGGTTATATCAAACTGGCAATGCGTAACATTGCTATACAAATTAGCAAAGTATTTGCGCAGCTCAACAATGCCATTAATGTTGTGCATTGGGTCGGTAAATTGTATATCGTCGCAGTAAATTTCACTTAATAAATCAAGGTTACTATTATTAAGTTTTTGATATATATCTACAAACTTATCTACTGGTAACTGGTTATCCATATCATACCTTAAATGCTGCTAGGGCACGCTCTCGCGCCGCTTTATGATCAACAATTGCTGGCCAATAACACGAATCACTTTGCCCCAATGAGGCTAAATAGCTATGTGGAAAGTGAATGTGTTTATCTGGCACGTTTTCAAGCTCTGGTATGTATTTACGAATAAATTCGCCGTTTGGATCAAAGCGTTCACTTTGTCTTATAGGATTAAAAACTCTAAAGTAAGGCTGTGCATCACACCCGGTACTGGCCGCCCACTGCCAACCACCATTATTAGAGGCCAAATCGCCATCTATAAGATGTTGCATAAAAAAACGCTCGCCTTTGCGCCAATCTATAAGTAGGTGTTTAGTTAAAAAGCTAGCAACCACCATGCGTAAACGGTTATGCATCCACCCGGTTTGCAAGAGTTGCCTCATCGCAGCGTCAACAAGCGGGTAACCTGTGCGGCCTTCGCACCATGCTTTAAATTCGTCATCGCTGCTACGCCAAACTACCGCGTTATACTTTTCGTTAAAATTATCGCCACGCGAAAGCTTTGGAAATTGCGCAATTAAATGCCGATAAAATTCACGCCAAATAAGCTCATTAACCCAAGTAAAGGTTTTGCTTTTTGAAGTGCTTAAAATATCCGGGTAGCGCTGTTGTATATTTATTAATAATTGCTTAGTACTAATAATACCTAGCGCTAAATAAGGGCTAAGGCCTGAGGTGCCTTTAATACTGGGAATATCACGGTGATCGTCGTAACTTGTTAGTTTATCGCAAATAAAGTTATCAACCACAGTGGCCAATGTTTTATCATCAACGGGCCATTTTTCAGAGCTGCTATCGCCTTTGAGTAAATTGGTTTCATTTGTGCTTAACTGCGCACCGCCGCTAACGTGCTCTACAGGCCACTGCGGCAAAGAAAAATGCACCTCAATGTACTGCTTTAACCAAGCGCGTTTAAATGGCGTAAATACTTTGTACATTTCGTTGCTTTGGTTTTTAACGCTGCCTACCGGGGCAATTAAATCGCCTTCGTACAAGGTAAACGTAATAGAAAGCTCATCGCACTTTGCTAAAATGGCTTTATCGCGGTTTACTTCGTTTAGTTCATACTCGGTATTGGCAATTACATGCTTAACATTATTAGCCTTACAAAAATCAATGAGTTGAGTTTCGCAATCAGCAAAGTATGGCGCATCAATAATGTGTAAGGTAATGCCGTGATCAGCAAGTTGCTGGTGCAGGTAAGTAATGCGACGTTTAAGTAAGTCAATTTGTATTGGCGCTGCTTGATGCTGCTGCCATTGTTTTTCGCAGATAAAAAAAATAGCGTGGTTAGCGCCATTATTAAGCGCTTGAATTAGCGCCTCATTAGAAAAAAGGCGCAAATCGCGCCTAAACCAAAATAATGTGTTCATTAAATACCGTAGCGTAGTTTTAATTCATTAGGATAAGGATTAAAAAATACTTGTTTTTCAAGATACTCGTTTGGGTGCACCTTTAAATGATGCTTTAGCAAAGTAAGTGGCACGTAAAGAGGCACTAAACCATCGCTGTATTCATCAATTGCTTCTCGCATTTCTTGTTTTTCGACTGACGATAAATCTTTTTTAAAGTAGCCCTGTAAATGCATTAAGGTATTACAATTATTTTTGCGTGAGGCTGGCTTTTTAAGTCCATTCATCAAACCTAAAATGTACTTATCAGCAAGCTCGGTTACGTCATCACCTAAAAACGTACCTAACAGATGACCTAGATCGCGGTAAGCTTGGTAATTATGCGCCATTAACAAGTATTTATATTGCGCATGAAACTGGGTTAAGCGATGAACGTTCAATGGCTGTTGTATTAATTTTTGCCAATTTTTAAACGTATACACTCGCATTACAAAGTTTTCACGCAAGTGCATGTCGTTTAAACGGCCATTTTCTTCGCACGGTAATAATGGATTGTGCTTCATTATTTGCTCTGCAAAAAAACCAACACCTTCTGATGTGTTACCAGTGCCCGCTTCGTTGTATATTTTAATGCGCTCCATGCCACAGCTTGGGCTTTTAGCACAAAACACAAAGCCGCTTAACTCTTTCGCTTGTTCGGTAGCTACTTTAATACCGTAAGCAGTAAGTTGTGGTCCAACGTCGCCAGAACCATCAGGGCGACACACTTTTATTGTATCGCCTACTCGTACTTGGCGAATAGTTGGCCTTGGAATAGGTAAACCTACCGCAACCTCTGGGCAAAAGCGCGTATATTCAACATGCTTTGCAAACTCATCCATACAAAAGTTTGAGCGTTTATGGCCTGTGTCAAAACGCACTTTTTCGCCTGCTAGGCATGCACTAATGCCTATTTTAATTGTATCAGCTTGCATAATATCCCTAATAAACTGTTTATATTAGTAAATTAAATTACCAATTGGGTTAAGTAACTTACTCAGCCCTTTATTAAAATGTAGCGCACTACTGACTACTGTAAAGCATAAACAGCCTTCTTTTGTTACCGGTGTGTGCAGATGGCTGCCATCTTGCCAAATAAAATCACCCGGTACGTAGCTACCCTCTTCGTCGCTAAACTCGCCGTTTAGTAACAAAGTAATCTCAAATCCGGTATGAGTATGCTCTGGTATTTCTCCACCCGCAGCAATGTGCAATAAGCTAGTACGTAATGGGCCATCATCTAAGGCAACGCGCGAGCGAGCTAATTTGCCAACTTGAGTAAATTTGCTGTGCGAAATACGTGTTAAAGCACGCGGCAGTTGATAGTTTTGCTGGTTTATTTCAACAGCAATTGGTTCAACTTCGTATACTTCATCAATACTGGTATCGCTGGTTATTAAATCAAATAAGCTTGAGCTTTCTTGCTCAAAATAACCACTAGTATCATCCTTAGCCTCTGAAGGTAATGCATCGTTAAACACTTCAGCTGCATTATCAGCTTCAAGCTTTGTTACTTTTTCTTGGCATACTGGGCACATATCTACGTGTATAGACACAGCTAAACTTAACGATGCGCTAAGTGATGCACTGCAATATTGTGTCAGTAAAGTATCACTCGGGTGATGTTTAATCATGCTGATCTCCCATTTCATTACGTAATTTTTGCAAGGCTAAACGTAACCGTGATTTTACCGTGCCTACTGGAATATTAAGTTGTTGTGCAAGTTGTTCTTGCGACATATCTTGAAAATAAACACCTCTTACTACTTCCCGCTGAGCTACTGGTAGCTTTTCAAGGTAGCGTTTAATTTGTTTATCTTCTAAATGATCTGTGTATTCGTGATGCGTATTTTGCGATTCGTTCAATAACGGCCAAATATCTTCGCTGATGTTTTCTTCTTTATTGCTTTTCATTTTGCGCAGCATATCAAACGAAGCATTTCGCATTACCGTGTAAACCCAAGTAGTCGCAGCCCCTTTGTCACTATTGTACAAATGTGCTTTACGCCAAACCGATGTTAGTGTTTCTTGCACTAACTCCATTGCTTGAGCTTCAATACCAAATTGCTTGATACCAAAACGTTTAATTTTTGGCGAAAAATATTCAAATAAATAAGCAAATGCTTTTTTATCGCGGCTTTGTGCAACATCAATTAATGCTTGCATCAATTCCTTACTTGGCGTTTCTGGCATGGCAGTGTACTTACCTGTATTAGGTTCACAACGTAATGATTGTTGTTGACTTACCATAGTAATTTATCCCGTTATTGCTTTAGTACATGTAAATACGGGCAATAATTAAATAAGGATCAAATTAAATTAGGCAAATTCGTTATTAATCACAGTATGGAGGAAACTTAGTAAGTTATCAAAGTTAGTTTCAAACGCAAGTAGCTGTTTTTTCTCAATAGATATAGGTAACAGCTCAAGCCATCGAGCAGCAACCCAAGTAAGCTTGTCAAAATAGGTTTGTTTATATAATGAACTAAGCTCTGGGTTATTAGTGAACACTTCACGCAGCGTATCTTGTAGGCGTTTATGCTCGCCAATATTATTGTTTGCCTCTGTGTACCAATAAGGCGTATTACAGTTCGACACTAAACCGTAGCGCAGTTCTTGCTCGTCTTGAAACACATCGTTTATTTGCACACTTTGAGTAGCACATACATCTATAAGTAGCATGCCATTATCATCTTGATCAAAGTCAATAATGTTCATTAGGCAACCTTGGGCGCTGATATTAAATGGCGTGTCGTGCTCAAAACTACAAAGCACAAATCCAATGTTTTCTTTTAATGCGCTTTTAACCATATTTAAATAGCGAGGTTCAAATATGCGCAAACGCGTATAACCGTCAGGGAGGATAAATAAGGGTAATGGAAAAATCGCACGTTTCATAAAGTCTACTTGTTTAAAACATTCTGCCTTCATTTACGTGCGCTTTAACTAAGTCGATCAGCTTTTATTAAACCAATGTTAAATATTAAACCACGCTCCCATACTTTTAAGTAATTGCACCGAATAATAAGCGCTGATCATACTTACAACCGGCGCCAGCATTAAAGCAAATAATCCAAATTCACTGCTCATAGGGTTATTCCTTATAATTGACGTATATTATTGCACTGGTTTAACGGTATTTTCGGTTTTAATTTCAGCTTGAATATCGGTAATTAATGGCTCACTTAACCAGCTATTAAGCATAGTTTCGGTATTAAAAGTAAGCGTGTCTTTTATTGAGTTTTCAAGCTCTATGGTGGTTTGCGATATATAGCTGGTAATTGTTTGTGTGAGGATATCAGTTACATCAAGGTCAACTTCGGTTGCGTTTGCTTGCAACGAACCTAATACTAATAAACTTACCATAGCGATTTTAATTGAATGTTTCATAATGGATTTCCTTGTTTGTGTATTGTTTCGACTCAATTACATATTCAAGGGATGTGCCACACTAAATTAAAATTATAACCCATTGTTTATAAAATATATTTAAATATTAGTAGCAGAAAATGAAATTCAGCGTTGGTTAATATAACTAATTAATTTAACTTTTCAGCTAAATTTTAGTTAATATAACACGCTGTATTTATGCGCCAATACCGCTGTTTATTTAACCACCTTTCTACCTAACCTGTAAGCATCTACTATGCTCAAAAACCAAATAACCAACATTAAGTAAATATACTGGTATTGCCCTAATGCTGCACAGTGCGCTGATGGGTGCTTTACTGCAGCCAAAATATCATCAAAGCTAGCACCGCCCCTTGTGTTTACTATGTCATTAGCTATGCATTGCGCCATTGCATACACCTCTTGTAAAGTTAACAGTAGTAAAACCGAAAATACTCCCGCAAAAATAGCGCCTATTAAATGCTTTTTTAACGCAAAGTGCCCAGCACCTGGGTAAATTAAAGCGCTAAGTAATGCTGCTTTAAAGCTTTTTTGCATAATTTTCCTTTAAGTAACAGTTGAGTGTTCAGCCTATTTTGTAGTAAAACATATTGAATTAATGAGCCTTTAAAGCAAGCGAAAGTTTGCCCTTATGTTTGCTTATAATAATTGAAAGATTCAGCGTACACACGTACACTGAAAACAATTAAAAGTGGTAGGATCAGTTATGTCATCGAATGCGCCCTATTCGCGTAAAGAAGAACAGCTCAATGTAATTAGCCATGCAATAGGTGTGTTATTTGCTTTCTGGGTAATGTGGGATCTGTTTAATCAATCAAGTAGCACTAAAGCCTATATAAGTGCAACGATTTATAGCGCCAGCATCTTTATTTTGTTTTTATCATCTACTTTATATCACGCCAGTGTACAACCTAGGCTCAGGGCATTTTATAAAAAGTGCGACCACTGCGCTATTTATATTCTTATTGCCGGTACTTACACTCCCTTTTTACACCTGTCGTTAACAGGTGTTTGGTCTTGGGCAACCCTCACCTTTATTTGGTCGGTGGCACTTGCTGGCGTAGCGTATAAAGTTTTAGTTCACAATGGTAATAAAAAAGTCTCCCTTGCCACCTACTTACTCATGGGATGGTTTGCACTCGCCATTATTTATCCGCTTTACTTAGTTATTAATGTAAACGCATTATATTGGCTACTCGCCGGCGGCATTTTTTACAGCCTAGGCACAGTATTTTACAGCGCCAAAAACACCCAATTTAGCCACGCCATTTGGCACTTATTTGTTATTGCCGGCTGCGTTTGCCACTATGTGGGCATTAGTCGTTATGTGTATTGAAGGGAAAGCGTCCTCTGATAAAGCCGATAAAATCGTGAATAAGGTTTATTTTATTTATTAAATTGATGCTTAGTTTAGCCAATTATTTAAGCCAATCTATAATGCAAAACGCCTAGATTAATTGATGCTGCCTTTTTTCGTTGGGTTCACTGCGCCTAAACCAACCTACGTAATTTCATATTAAAGCTATTGTTGTGGGGGAGTGTTCAGCAAAAATAAATTTTAAATACGCTACACTGTTTATTAATTCTACCTCTCCTAATTATGGTAAGGAAACCACACCATGGCGTTTGAATACTTTCATTTTATGAGTTTAATTGGGGTGGCCTTTTTTGCTATATCGGGCACTTTATTAGGCCACGAAAAAAACATTGGGGGTTTTGGTGTTGTAGTTGTAGGCTCAGTTACTGCGCTTGGCGGCGGTACATTGCGTGATATATTATTAAATCAGCCAGTGTTTTGGATTGCAGAGCCCGATTATTTATACGCCACCTATGGCGCAATATTTATTGCGGTGGTGTTTATTCGCCATTTACCGCACGTATCTAATTATTACATGCTGCTAGTTGATGTATTAGGCATGGCTATATTTAACATTGTCGGCATTGAAAAGTCGTTAATTGAAGGCACTACCATGATAGTTGCCATTACCATGGGTATGACTACCGGTATATTTGGCGGGCTAATGCGCGATGTAATTTGCAGAGAAATTCCGCTAGTAATGCGCGAAGAGCTGTATTCTACTGCGTGTCTGTCGGGCGGTTTAACTTATGCAGCGTTGTTTTTACTCGGAGTGTCTTATATATGGTGTATTTTAGGCTCCTTGTTTATTACCGTATTTTTACGTTTGGGCGCGCTGCATTGGGGTTGGCAGCCAAACATATTTAGAAAAAGAACAGTTAAAAATAAATAACGCTAAAAACTAACTGTTTTGTGTTTCATTTTAGCGCCAGTTTATACTCGCCTGCCGCTAAAATAAAATCACCATGAAATATAACTAATAACATTATGTAACATGAACTCTGGTTAAGAGGTTTACTTACGTGTTGAGTCATAGTTATATTTAAATTTATTTTTTCTAGCCAGAGGTTTCCAGTGAAAATAAGGCGAATTTACGCGCCAATAGCTGGCCTATTGCAAGCAAATTCAACGTAGTTAGCGCTAAAAATAGCTGCTTGAGATAGATTTATTATCCAAGGTTCAAGTTATGCCGGGTATTTTAATTTTACTGCCTACTTTAGCGGGCTTGGGTAATTGGCTAAATTGCTGCTCTATTACCTTTAAACGCTGTAGTACCTCACTTGGAAATGGCGATACTCGCCTGGTTGCTAAATCAATATGCAAATCTAAGTGCTCGCCCGCAGCGGCGCGATACCCTTTATTGGTGCAATATATTTCATGAAATGTATGAATACGTTTTTCATCAACGTACAACAGCCAAGACACAACCTCAATTTCATCGCCTTCGCACAACTCTCTTTCAAAAATACAGTGGCTCTCTACTAATGCTTTGCTGCAGTTATTTGCATAACGGTAACGCTCACCTAAATCCAGGTGTTCGGTAAAATCTATATGCGCATCGTAAATAACTAAACCATAATACTTTGTATTCATATGGCCGTTAAAATCAACCCATTGGGTGGGCACTGTGGCTGAATATTTTTTAAATGGGTAGAGCGACATTTTACTTCCTTTTAGGGTAACGGTAAGGCTTAAGTAACTATTTCTGTATTAACCAACCACTGAAAAACTTGCAGTGTAATTACATTAAATAGCCGTCCTGTTAGTTGTTATTCGTTAGCGGAAAATTGATTTATATTAAATATTGAGCTACACCAATTTCAGCATTTAATACTGTAAACCAAGCTAAATCACATAACATCCTCCATTTGTGTTAACATTAATTTCTTATGTGGGCGTTTTTGCTTACATTATTCTTTACTGATGATCGTATCAGCTATTTTTTGCTACTAGTTTTATTAAGCTATTTTATAAAGTTTTTAGTAGCCCTCTAATTATTTACGTGCGTTTTTAACTGCGTAAAATAAATAATAACCGTCACCTTATTACCTCTATTGTAATGACGAGTGACGCGGCGAAGGAGTCAAAATGTTTCAGTTTAGTACCAGCACTATACTGCTGGTTTTATTTGCTTTTTATGGTTTAACCTTTTTATTCACGCTAAGTATTGGCAAAAAACAAGAAAATGCCGATGGCTATATGGTTTCCAACGGATCCGTTGGATTTAGCATGTCTGCAGCGAGTATGACAGCCACATGGATATGGGCAGCATCGTTTTATGCTGCTGCAAGCTCGGGGTACAAATATGGTTTATCGGGGGCAATCCATTACGGTTTTTGGGGCGCACTGATGATTTTATTTATTTACCCCTTTGGTAAGCGCTTTAGAGAGCTTGCGCCAAATGCGCGTACCTTAGCCGAAATTATGCATGCGCGGCATGGCAGTGCTAGCCAAATGATTTTAGCCTCTTCAAACATAGTCGGCAGTATAATTAGTTTAATGGTTAACTTTACTGCAGCCGGTGCGCTGGTAGATATTTTATCACCACTGAACTTTACCGAAGGGGTATTAATTGCAGGCTCTGGCGTGCTTATATACACTTTTTGGTCGGGGTTTCGCTCCTCGGTTTTTACCGATTTTGGCCAGTTAATGGCTATGATGCTCGCCGCTGTGGTTATTATTCCTATGCTATTTTTTGAGCTCGACGGCCCCGACTTATTTACTCAAGGCATGAGTAACTTAACAATAGAACAAGCTGACTTTTTCTCTACTACTGCCATTTTAGAGCAAGGCGCGCCATTTTTTGTTGCAGTTCTTGCATACGCTATTGGTAATCAAACTATTGCCCAACGCTTATTTGCTGTACGCGAAGACTTAATAAAACCGAGCTTTATTACCGCAACCATAGGTTATGGCTCTATTGTTATAGGCTTAGGTATGCTGGGTTTACTGGCGTTACTAGCCGGCGTGCAACCTATAGACGGTGATTTAAATAACCTCATTCCACAAATGGCCGCCACCTACCTGTCACCTGTAATGGTATTAGTATTGTTTGTGATGATTATTGGCTCGCTTTCATCCACCGCCGATTCTGACTTGTCAGCCTTATCCGCAATTATAATGACCGACGTATACGGTAAACATTTAAGTAAAAACAATCCTAACCCTAAAAAAATGCTTTGGGTTGGCCGCTTTACCATGGTTGTTGCCACCATGTTAGGCGTTATATTTGCAAGCCTTAAACTCGATATTCTCTCAATGCTAATTTTTGTTGGCGCACTGTGGGGCGCAATTGTGTTTCCGGTTATTTCTAGCTTATATTGGAATAAGGTGACAAATCTGGCGTTTACTGCCGCGGTAACCGGCGCGTTTTTACTCTTTATTATCGCACGCTTTGAGTGGCTGGAATTAACTGGCGCTGTCGCGTTGTTTTTTGAGGTAATAGCAAGCGTAGGTGGCGGTGTTGTTATTGGCTTAATGTGTTTTGGTTTTTTTGGCCGCACTGCGGGGTTAATTTTGGGCGCAATAACAGCCGTAATACTACTGTTTTTTACTTTAGGTTTTTTACGCGACTATATTGTATTGCTAAGCTCACTGACCGCTTACGGTGCCAGCGCTATTATTTGTGTAGTGCTTACCTTAACCAGCAACAAAAGCGCGTTTGATTTTGCTTTAATTAAGCAACGTGTTGTTGAATTTAGTGACAATAAATAAGGAAAAATTATGTCTACAACATTACTTACTATTTATGTATTAATTTGGCCTGTGATTGCCTTTGGTGTATTTGTTATTTTACTTTGCTCACTTATAAAAGATCTTAAAAATGCGAAACAAAAAGGCAAAAACTTAGTGTAAAGCATGCACTTTACACGCAAACTAGGGCAAGCATTTAACTTGCCCTTTTTTATTGCGTTAAGCACTTAGTTATAAACACTTTAACGCTAGCACTATTTTAACAGCGCACTCATTGAGCAAGTGGCTAAGTAAACAGCAGGCAGATTAAACTTGTTATATTACTGCCATTGGTACACACGCATATTCACTCGCTCATTTTTAAATGCAATGCCTTCTAATAACAGTTTTTGTCGTTGCTCTTGATATTTATTACTGCCTATAGGAAACGATATTTTACCTTGGCTGCTTACTACTCTATGCCAAGGTATTGTTGAGTCGTTGGGCATTAGCTTTAATAACCGCCCCACTAAACGCGCATTTTGCGGGTACCCCGCAATAGCGGCTACTTGCCCATAACTTGCAACTTGCCCTTTAGGAATGCTACCAATAACGGTATAAATAAGCGTTTCTTTATCAATTTCCATGTTTTTTCAAATACGCCTGGCTAAGTTGAGTAAACTGCTGCCAAATAGTACGTGCTACTGGCCCATGATGGCTAGAGTGCTGCCTAAAAACGCGAATTTGCGTGCTAAATTCATGCTCGCGATCAGTTATGGTGACTTTTTGTAATAACCCCGATTTAATTTCTTCAGCGCAATGCTCTAAGCTGATCATAGCCCAACCAGCGCCCGATAATAAAAACGATTTTAAGCTCGATATATCGTCAATTTTCATCATTGCTGGGCCTTTAGAATAAGACAACCTATCACTGTCTATACTCAGGCCGCTTTCAAACATGGCTAAACACGGGTACGACTGTAATTCACTGTAGCTAAGTATGTTAGGTATAATATTTTTTGCGCTAACAATACCAATGTCGAGCTTGCCTATGGGCAAGCTTTCTAAATCGCCGGTAGCATGAAACAAGTCAAACCAAGGGCCTATGCCAAGCTCTGCTTGGCCATTATTAACTTGCTCCAACGAAATAAAGCGTTTACCACTGGTTAAACTAAACTCAGTGCTATTAAATACTCTAAAAGTATTACTTATGATCTCATTGTAGCTTTGCACATGGCATATTTGTTCATAACAAATTCTAAATTGCGCTTCATTGCCTAGTGCTAGCTCTTTTGCAAGTTGTGCAAGCTCTTCGTTGTTATTGAGTAGTTGTTTCGCTTGGCGGTGAAAAATCCGCCCTTTTTCGGTTAATTGTAAACGGTATTGCGAACGGTCGAGTAGCGCAAAGCCTATTTTTGCCTCTAAACTTTTAATTGCTAACGTAAGCGCTGGCTGCGTTTTGTGTAGTTTAAGTGCCGCTGCACTTAAGCTTGCGCTTTGTACAATGGCGTCTAATATTTGTAGCTGGTTGAGTTTCATAGCACTGCCAATAACAACATAAGTAAAACTTATTGAGTTTTTAAAATTTAATGAATTTTATTTTATATGTTTGCGGAGTATGCTGCACTGACTTTATTTAGCTTTTAATTTTCATGGAGAAAATATGCACCTCTTACGTCTATGTGTAGTAACGACGACTTTACTTGGTTTAATAGCCTGCTCTGAGCCTGAGCCGCAAGTAAAAGAAGAGCCAATACGCCCGGTAAAGTTATTTAATATTGGTCACGATTCGCAAGTTAACATTCGCAGTTTTCCTGGTGAAGTAGTTGCAAATCAAGGCTCTTACCTTGCATTTAGAGTAAGTGGTGAGCTGGTTGAGTTTCCGGTATTAGCGGGTCAGCATGTAAAAAAAGGACAACTATTAGCTAAGTTAGACCCTGAAGATTTTCAGCTGCAATATAATGAGCGTAAAGCCCGCTATGAGCTGGCTAAATCACAATTAGGGCGCATTGAACAACTTTTCGAAAAACGCATTACCAGCCAATCAGAGCTTGATCAGGCTATTGCTAACAAGCAAGTTGCCGAATCGGCCTTTAAAATTGCACAAACGAATGTGGAATATAGCCAACTTAGAGCGCCGTTTGCGGGCACGATTGCTAAAGTATTTGTAAAAAACTTTGAAAGCGTACAAGCAAAGCAAAATATACTGCGTTTAGAAACCCGCGATTTAATGGATGTTGAAATTCAAGTACCTGAAAGAATTGTGGCGCGCTTTATTAAAGGAACTCAATACCAACCAACGGTTATTTTTGACGGCTATCACGATAAAAAATACACACTCACACTTAAGGAGTGGGACACCCAAGCAGATCCTGCCACATTAACGTATAAAGTTGTGTTTTCGCTGCCAGTGCCAGAAGATTTTAACTTACTTGCCGGTATGACTGGCCGCGTACTTATCGATTTAAGTAAAGTAACGCAATCACAAACCGCTTACACTATTTTGCCCAACGAGGCGGTGTTTTCTGATCCGCAGCAATCTATTAATAACAACGCTTATGTATGGTTATATAACGAGCAAACCGGCCAAATACATAAACAAGCAGTAAAAGTGGGCCAATTACACCGCGATGGCATTGAAGTACTCAGTGGGATTACAGAAGGACAGCAAATTGTTTCTGCCGGTGTACATTCACTAAAAGAAGGCATGCAAGTACGCCCGTGGAATAAAGAGCGAGGCCTGTAATTATGAGCTTTGCACAACTATCTATAGAGAAAAAAGTTATTAGTTGGATGTTTACTCTATTGCTACTTATTGGCGGTGGTGTTTCTTACTTTGACTTAGGGCAATTAGAAGATCCTGAATTTACGTTAAAAAAAGCCATGGTTATCACCATGTATCCTGGCGCGTCGCCACAGCAAGTAGAGGAAGAAGTTACTTTCCCTATCGAAAATGCGATTCAGCAATTACCTTACGTTGATTACGTTACCTCTATTTCGTCAAATGGTAAGTCGCAAATTACCGTAGAAATGAAAAGTAACTATCGAAAACAAGAGCTAAGACAAATTTGGGATGAAATGCGGCGTAAAATTAACGACCTCAATCCATCTTTGCCCAGTGGTGTATACGCCAGTAAAATTATTGATGACTTTGCTGATGTTTACGGCGTAATGTATTCCGTAACCGGCGATGGCTATTCGTATGACGAGCTTAAAGACTACGTAGACTACCTTAAACGCGAACTTGTATTGGTTAAAGGCGTAAGTAAAGTAACTATTGCAGGAGAGCAACAAGCGCAAGTAATGGTTGAAATTTCTACGCAAAAACTTGCTCAATTAGGCATAGCGCCCAGTCATATTTATCAATTATTACAATCGCAAAATACGGTTTCTAACGCGGGTAAAATTAGGGTCGGCAGTGAGTCTATTCGCTTGCACCCTACTGGCGAGTTTAAAGATGTAAAAGAGTTAGAAACCCTGCTTATTTCTAAATCGGGTGCCAGCGAGCTAATTTATTTAGGTGATGTAGCTAAGGTATACCGCGAGTACGCCGAAGTGCCCAGCAATATTATTCGTTACAACCAACAGCAAGCATTGTTAATTGGCGTATCGTTTATGTCGGGCGTTAATGTGGTTGATATAGGTAACGACATTGACGCACACCTTGCGTCATTAGAGTACCAGCGCCCACACGGAATTAAAATTAATGCCGTTTATAATCAACCAAACGAAGTAGAAAAATCGGTAAACGGCTTTATTGTTAGCCTAGTTGAAGCGATTGCCATTGTAATTATAGTGCTATTGCTGTTTATGGGGGTTAAAAGCGGGCTGTTAATTGGTGGTATTTTACTGCTTACCGTTTTAGGTACTTTTATTTTTATGAAGTTATTTGCTATTGATTTGCAAAGAATTTCGTTAGGTGCGCTAATAATCGCACTTGGTATGCTTGTTGATAATGCCATTGTTGTTACCGAAGGCATTTTGATTAACCTCAAACGTGGGCAAACTAAACTAAGAGCCTCTATTAATATTGTTGAACAAACTAAGTGGCCATTACTTGGGGCAACTGTGATTGCTATTACTGCATTTGCGCCGATCGGTTTAAGCTCCGATGCCAGCGGTGAGTTTGCCGGTAGTTTATTTTGGGTATTGCTAATCTCCCTTTTATTAAGCTGGATCACTGCCATTACCCTCACACCATTTTTTGCCAATTTAATGTTTAAAGAAACGCAATTAAACGCTGATGGCGAGCAACAGTATGACGACCCATATCAAGGTTTTATATTTACCAGTTACAAAGCCAGTTTAAACCTTGCTATGCGCTTTAGAAAAAGTACCTTAGTTTTAATGTTAGTACTGCTGTGCAGTGCTGTTGTTGGTTTTGGCGCTGTAAAACAATCATTTTTTCCGGCATCTAATACGCCAATGTTTTATGTAGATTATTGGCAAGAACAAGGCGCTGATATTCGCTCAACGCTTGAGGGGATTAAAAAGTTAGAAGCATTTTTACAGCAAAACCCGCTCGTTACTGAAATAACCAGTACTGTAGGCCAAGGTGCTCCGCGCTTTATGCTTACTTATGCACCTGAAAAGTCATACCCTGCGTACGGGCAATTGATTATTCGTGTAACTGACCGCGAAGCGGTTGCTACTGTTATGCAAAAAGTACGAGATTTCGCACAGCACAATCCGGTTGCCGCACAGCTTAAAGTTAAACCTATGGAAATAGGCCCTTCAACAGATGCAAAAATAGAAGCGCGTTTTTCTGGCCCAGATCCAGTTGTACTTAGAAAACTATCTGCTCAAGCCAAACATATCATAGCGCAAGATACAGGTTCGCATAATATTCGTGATGATTGGCGGGCACGTACCAAAATGATCCGCCCACAGTTTAACGAACAAAAAGCGCGTCGTTTAGGTATTAGTAAATCAGACCTTGATCAAGTATTGCTTACTAACTTGTCGGGTAAGCAAGTAGGTGTATATCGTGATGGCACCCAATTACTGCCTATTATTGCGCGCTCTCCTGCTAACGAGCGCTTAAACGTAGAAAGTGTACACGACCTACAAATTTTCAGCCCAGTATTGGGGGTGTTTATACCGGTTACTCAAGTTGTTGATGAGTTTGTAGTTGAATGGGAAGACAGCTTGATTATGCGCCGCGATCGTAAGCGCACTATTACCGTTATGGCTGACCATGATGTACTAAGTGACGAAACGCCGGCTAAACTATTTGCACGCATTCGCACCGATATCGAAAACATTGAGCTGCCACGCGGTTACGAAATGCAATGGGGTGGCGAATACGAGTCATCGAGTAAAGCTAAAAAAGCTATCTTTGGCTCATTGCCGATTGGTTACTTAGCTATGTTTGCAATTACAGTATTGCTGTTTAACTCTGTTAAGCAGCCTTTAGTTATTTGGGCTACTGTACCACTGGCAATTATTGGGGTAAGCGCTGGGCTATTGGTCATGAATGCGCCGTTTAGCTTTATGGCATTATTAGGATTACTAAGCTTAAGCGGTATGTTAATAAAAAATGGCATAGTATTAGTGGATCAAATAAATCTTGAGTTATCTGAAGGTAAAGCGCCATACCAGGCGGTATTTGATTCAGGAGTAAGCCGTGTACGCCCTGTTGCTATGGCAGCAATAACCACTATATTGGGGATGATCCCACTATTATTTGATGTGTTTTTTCAATCAATGGCGGTTACTATTATGTTTGGCTTAGGTTTTGCTACCATATTAACTTTAATTGTAGTGCCTGTGCTTTATACCATTATATATAAAATTGAATATCAGCCACTTAAAACTCGAATTAAATAAAGCAAATAAGCTTTTAGTATATTAATAAACGCAGCTAAAGCTGCGTTTATTTTATATACCACTTTATACCTGCCTTATAACTGCCTACTCTTAACAATAAAGTACCATTGTGATTATGCCGCTCAAAAACATCGTTTTTCTTATATTTTATATACATACAAACATTTTAAATATCTGGTATTTTGTTTTAATAATGCTAATGTAACTTTAATGTTAATCATTTTAAGGACATGAGAAAATAATGAGACTATCCCTAACTCAATCAGCAGCAAGTATATTGTATTTAGGTTTTATCCAATTTTTTCTTGTTGTTGCATTTTTGGGGGCTTTAGAAAGTGTTGTTGTTACGCAAAGCTTAATGCCGGTTATTTCTCTGCAACTTTCTTTGACTGCGTTAGGCTTAGCTATTTTATTGGCTTTTTTACCTAAGGTTTTACCTACAAAAAAAATTAAATATCTCATACCTATATTACTCATTACCGGCGCTATATTGTTTATTAACTTTGAGCTAAGTTTGTGGCGACACGATAGCAGTAGCTGGTTTTGGGACAGCCATAACCCTTTTATCTCATCTTTTAGTGCTGTAATGGTATTTGTGTTTTTTTTAGCTTTAATTATAAAAATTAAAAACCCAATTACTACCGTTAAAGGTTCTATAACCGCTAAAGTAATTACGTTTTTTGCTATTTTTATTGGCATAACACTTTGGCAAGTTACCGCAGTTAAAACGGTAACTAATGTAGCTGTAGATGCACAAAATAAAATTAAATTTGTTGAAACTATACTCAATAAAAACCTCGAAAGTCATATCACATCACTTACTCGCATAAAAACACGTTTAGAAGCAGTGAATGCCGACGACTTTATAAAAATGGCTAATATAGACTTAAAAATTTATACCCAAGACTTTGAAATTATTAGCAGTATGCTTCTTCTCGATGAAAATTTGAATTATATAAACGGTACAACATACTCTAAGCAATTTACTAATGACGGATTAATTGCAACCAGCCCTATTACTAACTGGTTAAAAGCAGCTGAAAATAAAGTGAGATTTGCGGCTAACTCTGCAACCTTAGATACAGATACGCCCATTATAATGTTCTCAATTCCGATAACGGCAAGCAATGGTAAAAAATACCAAGTGCTGGCACTGTTAAATTTAAACTTGTTAATTGAAAACAGATACATAGATTATCTCAGCTCGTTTGATACTTTTATTGAGTTAACACCTAAAATTTATTTCGCAATCGACAAAAACCAAAAAAATGTTCAAGACTTAAATAGCTTATTAAGCCGTTATAGCAAGCATTATATAGTTAACGAAATTGTTGTAAGAGAGGTAATTAAGCACAACGTTTATAGCTTTATTAAAGACTATTCAAAGCTTAAAGAAGCGGCACAAATTGAGCAAATGATAATATGGCTTACTTTTGCGTTTATTTATATTTTGATCTTAGCCATTGACTCTACTTTTTTGCTCAGACAACAGTCTATTGTGTTACATAAAATGGCTAAATACGACGAGTTAACCGGCCTGCTACGCCGTGATGCATTAAATGCAGAAATAGAGGCTAAGCAGGTTAACTGTGTGGATGTAAATTGCGCGATGGTGTTTTTTAATTTAGATGGCTTTAGCGCAGTAAACAATAGTTTGGGCCATAAATTAGGTGACATGGCTTTGCAATTAGTCGCTAAAAGGCTTAAAAAAAATGCAGTTGCAGCGGATTCCATAGCGCGTTTTGGCAATGATGAGTTTGTATTGCATTACTGTAATATATCTAAGCAGCAGCTATCGGATGAAATTACACTCGTAATAAAATCGCTAGCCGATATATATAACTTAGGTGAAGTTGATATCCACCTTACTGTGAGTGTTGGCATAGCCATGTCTAATGGAGAGGTCATTAGCCCTGCATTACTACTACAACAAGCTGATATAGCAATGGATAACGCTAAAGCTTTAGGCGGCAATCAATTTTGTTTTTACCATAAGCTTATGGATGAGAGCCATAATTTTATGGTTACAATTAGAAGTGAGCTACAAAAAGCGATTAAAAAAGAGGAGTTAGAGGTTTATTATCAACCCATTTATAACTTAACTACTCAATGTATTGTTGCTGTAGAAGCTTTAGTTCGCTGGAAAAATAATGGCAGTTATATTTCTCCTGCTGTTTTTATTCCTATTGCTGAACAAACAGGGCAAATATTACAAGTGGGCGAACAAGTCCTCACTCAAGTGCTAAACGATATGAGTACCATAGCTGAATTACAAAATATTTGTGTTGCGGTTAACTTTTCACCGCAACAAATACAACAGCGAAACTTTACCGAAAAGCTTTATAAGTTAACGTCTGAAAAAAACATACTGCCTAAGTTGCTCACCATCGAAGTGACCGAAATGATTATGTCAGAAAAAGGCGCTATTGAAGAAGTGCTTAAGGCACTGATGAATAAAGGTTTTAATGTAGCAATTGATGACTTTGGGACGGGTTACTCAAGCTTGTCTTATTTATCGCGTCAGCCGGCAAATATAATAAAAATAGATCGTGAGTTTACCATTGGCGCCGAATTAGCTGGGCAAAAAAGAGCATTGCTAGAAGGCATTATTAATATTTGCACGCAGTTAAATAAAACAGTGGTAGTAGAGGGTGTAGAAAGTCCTGAGCTGATCGGTTATTTATCTAAGTTTAACAACATTAGAATACAAGGCTTTTATTACTGTAAACCTATGCCTCTGGATAAACTTATAGAATATATACATAGCAACAAATAGCGATTTTGATAATAAATTATTAAAATCGCAGGTTAATTAAGTTGTTGTACTGTACCTAATGTTATATCGCTTTATTTTTTAAGGCTCAATATTCCTTTTGAGTCGGATGATTTATTTGCTTTTATACTTTTAGGTTTACCAACATAAGTGGTTGAGCGCTTTTGATAAGGCGTTTTACTACGCTCTTTTTTACGTTCTTCAGTGCACTCACCTTGATTAAAACGTTTAGGGTTTTCGCCCTGAAAATCACGTTTTTTATCACTTGTTTTTTGCGGCTTAGCTACAGCTTGCGGGCTTTGTTGCTGTAAAGCGTTTGCTTCATCGTATACTGAATGCTCTTGGGTTTTTCCTGAGTCAGAAATAGAGTTGTTTATAATCGCCATTTCTTGTTCAGTTAAGTGACGCCATTGCCCTACTTTTAAACCTTTAAGCGTCACATTCATAATACGTACGCGTTTGAGTGTGACCACTTCATAACCTAAATATTCACACATTCTACGTATTTGACGATTTAACCCTTGGGTTAAAATAATAGTAAACTGCTGCGCACCGGTTTGGGTTACTTTACATTTTTTAGTGATGGTATCGAGTATGGGCACACCATTACCCATTTTAGCTACAAACTGACGGTTTAATGGTTTATCTACAGTAACTACATATTCTTTTTCGTGATTATTGCCAGCGCGCAAAATTTTATTAACAATGTCGCCTTCGTTAGTTAAAAATATTAGCCCTTCAGATGGGCGATCTAAGCGCCCTATTGGAAAGATCCTATCGGGGTAATTAACTGCTTTAACAATATTACTTTGAATTTTTCGCTCTGTAGTACAGGTAATACCAACGGGTTTGTTATAGGCAATATAAACGCGTTTAGGGATTGCTTTAAGTGTTTTGCCATCTACCAATACAACATCAGTAGATGAAACTTTTACGCCCATTTCCGGGCGAATACCATTAACAGTAACACGACCGTCTTCAATATATTTATCAGCCTCGCGTCGCGAACAAAAGCCAGTATCGCTAATAAATTTATTTAATCGTTTTAAGTCTGTCATGGAAGCAATTCACCTTAATTTTAAAGGCTGCTAGTTTAAACCACCCACAATAATTTTTCGCCCTTAATTTAACCTTTGTAGCCGTTTAAGCAGTGATTTTTGCGTAGGTTAATTTTCGCCATATGTATTCTAAAGGGCCTTGTTGAAAATAGCGGCTATAAATGGCGGTAATAATAAGCTGAATAACGATTAGTAAGGTAGCAACTAAACAATAGTCAATACGATTAAAACTGAGCGTCCACTGCTTAAAAAACACTTTAAACAACACAAGTTGCATTAACGTTTGGCTTATATATAAACTAAATGCTAAACGCCCTACTTGTTGAATTAATTTTCCTGTGTTGGCATTGTTACTACACAACTTAACTGCAATATGAATATAAATAACCGCCATACATAATGCTGCCACACTGTTAATTAATTCTTGCAGCGCATAAAATACACCACTGCTATATTGCTCTGTAGTTAGCCGTAAACTGGTAAATAGTAGCGCACTACTAATTACTAAAATGAGTTGCTTTGCCGATAAGCCACTAGCAAACACCTGTTGCTTATACAGATATATACCTAATAACATTAGCGCTGTCGTTACCCACATAGTAAGTATAGGCACCATAAACACCATTAAGGCGTTCATAGTTATGTTAGATAACAAGTGATCGCCATATGATTGAAAGTATTGGCTATACAAAGCATTAAACTCTGGCGAATCACGGTATATTAATGTCTCTGGTACGCTATACATAACTAAAGCGGTTGCCAAACCCGAGAGTAGAATAAACCCATAGGCGTGCTTTAAAAGTTGCTCATTGGTACTGCTTAAGTACCTTATAGCAAGCAACCCCGACACCCCATACAAAAACAAAATATCGCCGGCCCAAAGTAAAAAACCATGTAATAAACCAAAAACTAGTAACCAATATAGGCGGCTTTTAAGTGGTAAAACCAAGTTATAGCGTTGCCATTGTATGTATAAACCCGCCCCAAACAGTATGCTAAATATGCTCCTAAAACGCCCCTCTATAAATATTAGGTTTAATGTTTGAATCAGGCTATCGCTGCTTGGTGGGGTTGTTAGGGGCGTATAACCGAGTTCGAATACTCCAAAGGTGTATATATTCATAAACACCAAGCCAAGTACGGCAATACCACGAATGAAGTCTAAATTATAATTACGCATTACCTATTCCATTACGTGATATTTTTATAGCTATCGGCCCAGTCTACCGCTTGTTTATAAATGTTAGGTAGTAATTTACTATCTATATTTATTAATAAAACGGCCTGCTCTAATGCCCACCAGCTTCCTGATTCATATGCTTTTACGGTTTCAACAATATAATGTAAGGTGTTTTTTTCACCCTGTAACGCTGCTTTAATGTCATCTGGAAATGGTAGTTTATTAACTAATAAACTCATAGGTTGATCTAATATGGCATCGAGTAACGAAAACAGCCCGGTTAAAAAGGCTTCACCTTTTTGCTGTTTACTTATTTGCGCGGCAATTAGTTCGCAAAAGCGAGCACGGACTACGCACATTTTCATTAATTCGGCAGGCTTAGACTTAACTGTATAAGCAGTAACGATCAAACTTACAAACTTTTTTAACCGTTCCTGACCTAAGTATACTAATGCTTGTTTAAGGGAAGATATTTGGCTTTTAATAGGAAACACACCACTATTAATTAAGCGTAATAGTTTGTATGCCAGCGCAGCATCAAGCTCAAATAAACCAGAAATTACGCTTATATCTGGATTGGGTTTCATAACTTCTGCATAAATTGCAATTACTAGCGCGTAATTATAGTCAATATCGTTTTGTTTAAGCATGGTTGGCTTTGCAAAATAATAACCTTGAAAGTAATCAAAGCCCATTTTATAGGCAAGTTCAAACTCCTCGGGCGTTTCTATTTTTTCGGCAAGTATTTTTATTCTTTTATGTTTTTTTAGTTTTTTAACAACCTGGGCAATTTCCGGTAATGGGGTTTGACGTATATCAAACTTAATCAGATTTACCAGCTTTAAAAATCGCTCCCACTGTGGGGTGTACACAAAATCATCTAACGCTAGTTTATAATTACTATGAAATAAATCACGGCATAACTCATAATTATCGTCTGTGGGCTCTATGGTTTCGAGTAACTCAATCACCACATCTTTACAGGGTAAAAATGCACATAAATCGAGCTTTAACGACTCTGGGCCTATATTAATCAGCGCTTTTTTACCTGACGTTATATGGCGGGTTCCTAAGTTAAGCTGATTTTCCATGATCAACCTTGCCGTTGCTTGGCCATCAGATATTTCTGGAAAATAGTTTTTATCACTATCACGAAATAATAGCTCATAAGCAACCACATTCTGGCGACGATTTAATATTGCTTGCCTTGCAACAAATACAGACACATTACCTACTTCTTAGTTTTTATACAGTACTTAGCTATTAATAGCGTAATCAGCAATAATTGTCACTTTTCTTCGACAAAATCATGTTAATTAACCTATTTAGTTTAAAATACATGCAATTTTAAGCAACCGTTAATAAACGCTACAAGATAAGTCTTTAGTTCTCTTCTACCATCAGCGATAATAACGATATATTAATTAACATTCTGAAATATATTAATTTGATGTTGAAAAAAAGCATTCTACTTTCTATTGCTGCTCTGTTTATTTTTAGTGCCACATATATAGGCTCTGCTATTTATACCTTGTATAGCAAAAAAATGATTTCTGTTGACCCTAGGCTCAAAGAAGTATCTGGTATTGAGTATGATAAGCATAAACGCTTATGGGCTATTAACGATAGCGGCGACGAGCCTAAACTTTACCGACTCAATGATGATGGCTCAATTGCTAAAGAAATATTAGTGACTAACGCTAAAAATAAAGATTGGGAAGATATGACCCAAAATAAATTTGGTCACTTTTTTTTAGGTGATTTTGGTAATAACACCAATGAGCGCCGCTGGCTTACTATTTATAAAATAGAAAACCCCATTGATATTAAAACCGATACCACCGAAGCTGAAATAATTAAGTTTACCTACCCCGAGTTAGACGGTACACCGGTTGCTCCAGATAACCGCAATTATGACTTAGAGGCGTTTGTAGCATTAGGTAGGCACTTATATTTATTTACCAAAAATCGTACTGAACCCTTTGATGGCATTACAAATGTATATAAAGTGGGTGATCATGCGGCTAATTTTAACGCAGAACTAATCGACTCATTTAAAACCTGCACCACCATGGAAAAGCTCTGCTGGATAACCTCTGCTGCACTGAGCCCTGATCGGAAAAAACTAGTGTTATTAGACTCAACTAGCCTTTGGTTATTTGAGAATTTTAAAGGGGATAAGTTTTTCTCTGGTGATGTATCGCGAATAGACCTAGGCATTGTTACCCAAAAAGAAGCGGTTACTTTTTACGACGACAACACCATAGTATTTACCGATGAAGAATTTAAAGGTATCGGCGGTAATGCCTATGTTATAAAACTCGACGAAGCCAAAAAGCAAATCATTAGAAAAGCCCCTTTAAAACCATAATAACTAATGGTGCTTAATGTATTACTTTAAAGTGCTGAGCTTGTAGCTCAGCAAAATAAATATCAATAAAAAAGGCTCTAGCCTTCTTCTTCTACCAGCGACTCTAGTAGGTCGTGTATTTCTGCTTTAAGCTCTTTATCCGAAATTTTATTAGCGCTGATTTTAGCATCTTGAAGGTTTTTAATTGCAGCCTCTTTTTGGCCTAATTCTAGCTGCAAAGTTGCCATAGAGAATGCAACCGACGACATATGATCTTTAGAGTTAATGGCTATCGATTTTTTTAAGGCTTTTTCGTAGCCTTCAATTGCTTCTTCTAACTCTTCGGTAAAATCAGCCAGCGTTTCCCATTGTACAGGGTGATCTTTGCTGGTGTTTTCGTTTTCAATACAAATTGCTTTAAGCTGCGCGTAAAGTGACTCGAATTTTTTTGTATCGTTTTTATTTGCAGCCGCCATTAGCTCTTCAGCTAAGTCGTGTACTGCTTTATATACTTTGGTGTTCATCATTGCTAATTACCTTTTGCTACCACTAAATAGTGGGTAAATTAATCATTCTCTCTTTAATAAACTTATTTTAGCAAATTAAGAAATATAAGCTGCAATGAAGTGCACTTTATCAAGATTAATACCAATACCATTGATTAAGAGAGCTATTTAAATGACGAGAAAGCCACTAAATTATTAGTGACAAGTTTAACGCATTTACCCGAGCAAAAGATAAGTAATTAAAATATTACGAACTTACGCAGTCAATAAACTTTTCTGCGACTAAGCTAACCGGTGTTTTTTTATCGTAAAATGCTGCGTTATGCGCCGTTAAAAACTGTGCGCATTTTGCTTTTGATTGATGAAACTTGAGTTTGCAAGAGTCAACCGTTTTCCCTAAAACCTGCTGATAAACTGCATCATCGCACATTGAAAGTGCAAATTGTGAAGCTCCAGCAATAATTTCATCTATGCTCACTGAATCTGGGGCCGAATCTGAGCCTAGTTTATAAAATAAATCGCTATACTCTTTAACTTCAATAGTTTTGTTCGCATTAAAAATGGCGGCATGAACACTAAGGTAATAGCCACTCGTTATTATTAATAAAACAATGATGGTTATAATAACTTTCACAATTTGTCCTTATTATGTCAGCAGATTGCTGATTCCTTGGCAGTGCGGCTAATGAAATAAACTACCCAATGTACTGTAAATTGATTGCTATTAATTGAATTAAAAAGGGAGAGTAAAATTCAACTTTCCTGAGTTTATTTAAACAGTCCTTGTTTACAAAGTACAAGCTAATAGTATCCACTTTCATGACATTAGAGCTTGCACTCTATGCAATAACTTTATTATAAATTGCTTGGTATATCAATGCGTAATCGCTACCTGTTTACATTTTTATACAACAAACCTAGCGTTTAAATTTGGTTTCTAAAATAACAGATGAAGTAGTGCGTTCTACACCATCTAAGTTGCCAATATCATCGAGTAAGTGGCTAAGTTGTTCTAAGTTTTGTGCTTGCACAACTGCAATTAAGTCAAACTCGCCACTAATAGCATAAAGCTGCGATATAGCATTAATTTGCTTTAGCTCTAAATTGGTTTTTGTCGTCAGTTTTTGCCTTACTTTAATAGACACATGAGCGGCTACCATACTATTTAAAAAGTCATCGCCGTAATCAACGCTATAACCTTTAATTACGCCACTTTCCTCTAGCTTTAACATGCGGCTTTGTACAGTTGAGCGTGATAAATTAAGGTGCCTAGCTAAATCTGAAATACTCGCTCTGGCATTGGTTTTTAAAATAGATAATAGCTTTTCGTCTTGTGGAGTTATCATAATGCACAAACCCTTCGTTAATTTGACTTTTATTCTAATCATTTTTCACAAAATAGCACTGCAAATTTCATTCACAACCTTCGATAATGACACTTATAACAAAAAACACAGTGTTTACTGAAGAATACAGGCTAAGTTCTTCTTTGTTTTAGCAACACTTTTTTAAGTAGCCACATAATTTAGGTGTAAAAATGCAAGTAACTAGAGACTTATTTAACGATGTAATGGTGCCAAACTACAATCCTTCAGCAGTTATTCCGGTGCGCGGCGTAGGTTCGCGTGTATGGGATCAAGATAATAACGAGTTTATTGATTTTGCCGGTGGTATTGCGGTTAACTGTTTGGGCCATTGTCATCCGGCTTTAGTTAATGCACTAAAAGAGCAAGGTGAAAAAATTTGGCATTTATCAAACGTAATGACCAATGAGCCTGCTTTGCGTTTAGCTAAAAAAATGGTTGATGCTACATTTGCTGAAAAAGTGTACTTTGCCAACTCAGGTGCCGAAGCTAACGAAGCAGCGCTAAAATTAGCGCGTCGTTTTGCCCTAGACGTACACGGCGCTGAAAAAACGCAAATTATTGCTTTTAATAAAGGCTTCCACGGTCGTACCTTTTTTACCGTAACGGTTGGTGGTCAAGCAGCTTATTCAGATGGGTTTGGCCCTAAGCCTGCCGATATTGTGCATTGCGATTTTAACGACATTAGCGCATTTGAAGCCCTTATTAGCGATAAAACCTGTGCGGTAATGATGGAGCCACTACAAGGTGAAGGCGGTATTATTTCACCCACTGACGATTTTGCACACAAAGTACGCGAGCTATGTACTAAGCACAACGCGCTGCTTATTTTTGATGAAGTGCAAACGGGTGTGGGCCGTACTGGCGATTTATACGCGTATCAGGGCTTAAACGTAGTACCTGATATTTTAACTACAGCAAAAGCGTTAGGTGGCGGTTTTCCTATTGGTGCCATGATCACCACCACGGCAATCGCAGCGCATTTAAAAGTAGGCACACATGGCTCTACATACGGTGGAAATCCATTAGCCTGCGCCGTAGCCGAAGCAGCTTTTGATACAGTAAATACCCCTGAAGTGCTTAGCGGCGTAAAAGAGCGCGAACAGCTGTTTCGTGATGGCTTAAATGCAATTAACGAAAAATATAATGTATTTAGTGAAATTCGCGGTAAAGGTTTATTAATTGGTGCAGCACTAAACGACAAGTTTGCTGGGCGTGCGCGCGACTTTTTAATAGCCAGTGCTAACAATGGTTTAATGAACTTAGTAGCGGGTGCAGATGTTATTCGCTTTACTCCATCTTTAGTTATTCCGCTAGAAGATATTAAAGAAGGCCTAGAGCGCTTTGATAAAGCCGTAAGCGATGTAGTTAACGGTTAATAATAGTAAACCAGCACGCCTTTGGGCGTGCTATTGGAGCAAGTAATTAATGCAAGTATTACGTCCTATTACAGCCAACGACTTTGATGCGCTTAAGCAAATAGCAATAGAGTCTGGGCATGGGTTTACCTCTTTACCCGTGGATGACACCCAGCTAAAAGAAAAAATTGACCGCGCTGAAAAAAGCTTTGCTAAAAACATTAATAAACCATTGGACGAGAGCTATTTATTTGTTTTAGAAGACAGTGAAACAGGTAAAGTGATTGGCACAACCGCAATAGAAGCCGCTGTAGGCTTAACTGTGCCGCTATATCATTATCATTTAGGTAAAACAGTGCATCACTCGCCTACACTAAATGTATACAATACAGTTGATATTTTGAGCATGTGTAACGACTACACGGGTTGCTCTGAAATATGCACTTTGTTTTTACGCGAAGACAGCCGTACAGGCTTAACCGGGCGCTTTTTATCACGCTCGCGCTTTTTGTTTATGGCGCAGCACAGCGAACGCTTTGCCGATACCGTCATTGCCGAAATGCGCGGTGTAAGCGACGAGCATGGCCACTCACCATTTTGGCAATGGCTACAAGAGCACTTTTTTAGTATTGAGTTTCCACAAGCTGATCATTTAGTCGGTTTAGGCGACAAGGTATTTATTAGCGAGCTCATGCCTAAGTACCCTATTTACGTAAATTTACTGAGTAAAAAAGCCCAAGCTGTGATCGGTCATGTTCATGAAAAAACCAAACCCGCGCTTAAACTTCTCGAAAAAGAAGGTTTTGAACATCGCGGCTATGTTGACTTATTTGATGCCGGCCCCACTGTAGAAGCCAAGCTAGGTAATATTCGCAGTATTCGCGAGTCTCAAGTGTGCCCTATTACCATAGGTGAACTTGAACATATAACACAAAACAGTTCCGACACGCTCGCTATTTGTAATCATGGTGTGAGTGACTTTAGAGCTACATTTACTAAACACGCGCATTATAATCATGCAAAGCATACGTTAATCATTAGCCAAGCAGTGGCTGATGCACTTAAGTTAAGCCAAGGAGATGCAGCACGATTCTTTCGTCTGTAAATATATATGAATACACAACTTATAAATAACCAATGGCAAGCAGGCCAAGGCCTCGCGTTTGCCTCAATTAATCCAAGCAATGGCGAAACAATTTGGCAAGGTAATGGCGCCAGTGCTGAGCAAGTAAATAGCGCAATAAAAGCCGCAAGAGCAGCGCAGTTACAGTGGGCTGATACCCCGCTTGAGCAGCGCATTACCATACTAGAGAACTTTGCTGCACAACTAAAAGAACACAGCGAAGAGTTTGCCGTTATTATTGCCCAAGAAACCGGGAAGCCTTTATGGGAAACCCGTACTGAAGTAGGCGCGATGACAGGTAAAGTCGCTATTTCGGTAAAAGCATATAATGAGCGTACCGGCACCACAGAAAATCCAATGCCTGGTGCTAAAGCATTTATTAGGCATAAACCGCACGGTGTAGTGGCTATTTTTGGCCCTTATAACTTCCCTGGGCACTTGCCTAACGGGCATATTGTGCCCGCTATTTTAGCGGGTAACACTGTGGTATTTAAACCCTCAGAGCTTACTCCTCATGTAGCACAATTTACTTTATCGCTGTGGTTAAAGGCGGGCTTACCTGCTGGTGTAATTAACCTAGTACAAGGCGAAATTGAAACAGGTAAGGCATTGGCCGCTCACCAAGATATAGATGGCTTATTTTTTACCGGTAGTTCTAATACAGGTCATTTATTACATAAACAGTTTGCTGGCCACCCGGGTAAAATTTTAGCGCTTGAAATGGGCGGCAATAACCCGCTTATAATTAAAGACGTAAACGATGTTAGCGCCGCAGTACACGACATTATTCAGTCGGGCTTTATTACTTCTGGCCAACGCTGTACCTGTGCACGCCGTGTATTTATTGAAAACTCGAGTAATGGCGATGCCATTCTAGCTAAGCTTATTAGCGCCACTAAAAATATTGTAGTTGATGACAGCTTTGCAACAGAGCAGCCATTTATGGGTGCTATGATCAGCGAAAAAGCAGCATTAGGTATGGTGGCTGCGCAAAATGAACTTGTCGCTAAAGGCGCTGAGATTTTAGTTGAACTTAAGCAATTAAAACCAGGTACTGGTTTTGTCAGCCCAGGTATTATCGATGTGACTAATGTTAATGATATGCCAGATGAAGAGCATTTTGGGCCATTAATTAAAATATATCGCTACAGCGATTTTAACAGCGCCATTAATGAAGCAAATAACACCAGCTTTGGTTTATCTGCCGGCTTACTAGCCGATAGCGAACACGATTATAGCCATTTTTTAAAGCGTATTCGTGCTGGCATTGTTAACTGGAATCGCCCCATTACCGGTGCGTCTAGCGCTGCACCATTTGGTGGCATTGGCGCAAGTGGTAATCACAGAGCAAGCGCCTATTACGCTGCCGATTATTGCGCCTACCCGGTAGCTTCTGTTGAATCAGATAAAGTAACTTTACCGCAAACCCTCGCGCCGGGCTTAATAATTGAATAAATACAACTTAACTAGCGTTAAGGTATATAACAAAATTTAAGGATTTATAATGCATACTGATGTAAATACATTATTTGATAACCTATGGCAAAACTACTTAAACGTAACGCCATCGGCAGACAAAATTCATGATCTATTAGGTTCAACGCAAAAAGATGACATTATTAACGATCATATTGCTCTGCGTACCTTTAACATTGAAAAAGTGGGCTTAGAAAAGCTGGCAGCACACTTTTTAGCTTTGGGTTATAAAGAATGTGGTGAGTATCACTTTGAAGCTAAAAAACTATACGCAAAGCACTACGAGCACAGTGATTTAACACAGCCAAAAGTATTTATTTCTGAGTTGTTGGTAGATAAATGCTCTGCTGAGTTACAAGCAATTGTAAATGATATGGTGAGTCAAATTGACGAGGACGCAGTGACCGCCGATAACTTTTTATACTCAGGCACGCACTGGCAAGTAAGTACAGACACTTATAAGCAACTTCTTGCCGAGAGCGAATACGCAGCGTGGATGTCGGCATGGGGTTACCGAGCTAATCACTTTACGGTAAATATTAATACCCTTGATAAATTTGATAACATTGAAGATGTTAACCAAGCGCTAAAAGATGCAGGCTTTACACTTAACAGCTCAGGCGGCGAAGTGAAAGGCTCGCCAGAGGTATTACTTGAGCAATCGTCGACCCTTGCTGATGAGTACTCAGTAAGCTTTAGCGATGGTGAAATGAGCATTCCTAGCTGTTTTTATGAGTTTGCTATTCGCTACCCTAAAGCCGATGGCGAGCTTTACACCGGGTTTGTAGCAGCCTCTGCCGATAAAATTTTTGAAAGTACCAATGCGCGCTAATTAGCCTGCATTTAGTCACTCTTTAAAAAGCCCGTAAAGGGCTTTTTTTATGCCTATTTAACCGGAGCTCTGGTAAAGAGGTTTACTAACGTAATGGCGCTTTCGATTAATTTTACTTATCCATTAGATGATTTAAATTAATAACCCAAACTACTGTTTTATATTAACTTAAATTAATTCCAAGCTATTTAAAATTAACTATTGCACACATTAAAAACACGTTTTATTATTTCGCTGCTTCTTGATTATAATCAATCTGAGTAGATTACAAACCTAGTTTGTAGCAAGGCAAATCAGCAACTATCCAGCCAAGTTTTACCTGGCTAATTACTAGCAAACTTTCCTCAACTATAGTTACGTTGGCTTGTAACTATATACTTAAACGCAGTTGCTCATTCCAACTGCGTTTTTTTTGCTTTAAGGGAGAAAAGCTCCCAGTAGTTATTATAAAAACAGCGGCTTATAATCGTTTTCTAATTGTTCAAACGACAAGTCTCCAATAAAGCGCCCAAAGCTGAGCCAAGTTGCTAAACCGCGTAAGTCTTTAAAGTGTGGCGGTACAAACTTAGGCGATTCGATTACTCCTAAACTATGCAGTTGCGTAATCAGCCTAAAGTCATCAATCGATATTTTTCCAACCAGTAATAAAGGCAGTTGATCGATTCTGCCCAGTTGTATGGCAACCCGAATTAAGTTGTACACCAAAACAAAGCCTTTAATGTAGGCAATGTCTTTAGTAAACGGCAAACCTGTGGGGGTACTGCCCCTAAATACACGCTGAGCTAAAGTATAGCTTTCATCTTGCGATAACCCTTGCGCTACATAATCGCGGTAAATATCAACAAATTCAGCACCATCAATTACCTTGGTCACCGCTTGAATACGGTTAACTAATTTAGATAAGCGCCGTGGTGTTGATTTTAAGGTAATAATTTCGGTTAATACCGCAAGGCCCTCTTGGGTCACTGTTGAGCTTGGCGTGCCTTTACTTAAACAGGTTAAGTAAGGTTGCGCTAGGCCATTTTGCGTCGTGCCTACATGTATCCAGCCTTCGTGCACTTCTAGAATATCGAGTTCACGCTGCGAAAACTTCACATCTTTATTTAGCTTAATGTTATTAGCCCCAGCTGCTGCATCGCTCACTATGCCATCGCTTAGCATTACCTCTACGTTGATCCCTACCATACTGGCATTAACTTGCTCAGATAAAATACGCACAGCATCGCTTGCTGCTATATTTTTAGGATCGTCTGGCAGTATATCGGCAATTAATAAGTTTTTAAGCGGCCGCTCTAACATGTTTGCCAGCTCAGTAAGTGAAGGCTCACCAGCATGAAACAAATCTTTAGGGTGCCCAAATAGCTCTACTGATAGGTCATGAAATTCAGGCGTTCCTCGATATTCCAGCATGCTTAATACGGTTTTATACTCGCTGCACATTTTTCCCATATATTGAGCTATTGGGTTTAGCTGTCCTAACTGGTTAATAATGTTACGCTGCAAAGTAGAAAACGCTTGGCGTAGTTCGCTGGGCACAAATCCTAAATCGCGCTGCTGATAATATGCACGATCGATAACTGGATTTTTTTGACATTTTTGTCTAAAAAACTCTTCTTTAATTTGTTTATCCCAATTAATCGCATCCAGTATTCTTATAGGTGTTTGCAGGGCAACTAATTGATCTGATAATTCACGAGTTTTAAGTAGTAACGCCTTGTCTATCATGGTGTAAGCTCAACAAATAATGAACCGTGAGCATAATTTAAAATAACCAAATTACAAAGTAATATCATCATTTTTTAACCATTGTTTTTAAGATGATCGGGCCACATATCTAAAACGTATATACTTGCAAAGTTAAGGATTAATTAATGAAAAATGAAATCGACAACAAGCAAATTTTAGCTGTGTATGAACGCATAATACAACGCGGCGAAATGCAGGATGATGGTAAGCATTATCAAGGCGTTACCGCGTATTCAGACGCAGACGGTTATACCATTTATTTACAAGGCAGCGGCGTAGAACTGCGTTTTGGGTTTCATAATACGTATCATCTTGATTACGAACATGAAAAACACAAAGATGACTTTTTAAAAAAATTACACAATATTGCCAATGAAACCTAATGCTGCCACCCAGGCTTAAAAAACGCGCCACTAGCAAGCTCAATACTTCCTTTATTACGCAAGTAATTATTGAGCTTGAAGCTAACCCGCACAAGCTCGAAATTATTCGCCACAACCTAGCTTACTACCGTACCCAAACCCATTTAAAAAAAGGCTTTCTCCTCGCTATTGAGCGATTTGACTGGGTGTTTGCAGCATGTAATAACGTGGATGAAATTTGCGCACAAATTATGGCCGATGACTACATTGGAAATCGTCTTAGGCGTTATCCTCTTTTGTTCAAAGGTATATTAGCGCCTTAAATTAAGCTGTAACAATACGTCTGCTTTGTACCTATATTAGCCCTTCTTGCTTTGCTATATTTACAATTAACTTTATAAAACCAGCCTGTTGTTATAATTATATCCATTGCAATTTTGGCTATATAAACAGCAACACATACCGTTAGTGCTCTAATGATTACCGTACTAAGCATATTATTTGAAATTATTTACATTTTATTTCTTAGCCAAAATAACCCTCCCCTATTGCACTACAAAATAACACGTAAACTCTTGTTTTTAAATAATATAAAACAAATTCAATGTTTGTTATTTACGTATACTAGATCACCTTTCTTGTTAATATTTCATCTACATTTAGGCATCCGATCATTTACCTGCGCCTTGAATTGTTAGAGCTATTACCTTAAACTTATGTTTATTGAACGGTCAATTAATAATAAATATGCCTAAAGTTGGAATGGAACCTATAAGACGTCAGCAGCTAATTGACGCAACAATTGAGTCGGTTGCACAGCGCGGTTTACAGGCAACCACTATTAACAGTATTAGTAAAAATGCGGGATTATCCTCTGGCATTATTAGTCATTACTTTGGTGGTAAGCAGGGATTAATTGAAGCAACGGTGAGGTATTTACTTACGAGTTTAAAACAGGAGCTTGTTTGCAAACTTGAAGCAAATACCAACGCAACGCAGCGCTTAATGTTTATTATTGAAGCCAACTTTGCACTTGTGCAACAGCGCTCAGATACTACACGAACTTGGTTGAGCTTTTGGGCACAATCAATGCACGATGCCGAATTACACCGGCTACAAAATGTAAACAGCAAACGCTTGCAAAGTAATTTAGCATTTTCATTTAAGCAATTAATGCCCGCTGAGCAAGCAAAACAAGCCGCCGAACTTAGCGCCGCCATGATCGACGGCCTATGGTTACGAGCAGTACTTAGTAAATCAAACGAACATCAGTTTAATCACAGTGAAAAGCTAGCAAAAAGTTATGTGCATTCACTCATCAAGCAATATGGAGCCTAGCGTGACAACACCTGTCTATCAAAATTTTATTAACGGCCATTTCCTTGCAAATAAAAGCGGCAAAACATTTGATGTAACTAACCCTGCTACGGGTGAAGTTATTTATGCAGTAGAAATTGCTGACGAGTTTATTCAAAACGCTGCCATTGCAAGTGCAAAGCAAGGTTTTGCTCAGTGGTCGGCCATGTCGCCTATTGAGCGCAGTCGCATTTTACTCAAGGCCGTAGCAATTTTACGCGAGCGCAATGATGAGCTAGCGCTGGTAGAGGTACTTGATACCGGCAAACCAATGCAAGAAGCAAACTGTGTAGATATTGAAACAGGCGCTGATGTTATTGAATTCTTTGCTGGTTTAGCACCGGCACAAGTTGGCCAACAACAAATGGTTGGCAGCGACTTTTACTATACCCGTAAAGAGCCTTTAGGTATTTGCGCTGGTATTGGTGCGTGGAACTACCCGCTACAAATTGCCTGTTGGAAATCGGGCCCTGCTCTTGCCGCTGGTAATGCGTTTATTTTTAAACCATCGGAAGAAACACCACTTGGCGCAATTAAGCTAGCTGAAATTTTTGTAGAAGCTGGCGTACCCGCAGGTGTATTTAATGTAGTACAAGGCGCAGGCGATGTAGGCCAATGGCTAACACAGCATACTGATATAGATAAAGTGTCGTTTACTGGCGAAGTGGGTACAGGTAAAAAGGTAGTTGCGAGCGCTGCGGGATCTTTAAAAGATGTCACCATGGAGCTTGGTGGTAAGTCGCCATTAATTGTATTTGATGATGCCAATATTGAACAAGCAGTAAGTGCTGCAATGTTAGGCAACTTCTATACTCAAGGCGAAGTGTGTACTAATTGTACCCGTATTTATGTTCATAAAAATGTATATCAACAATTTATTGATGAGCTTAAAACCCGTACTGAACAAAATATTATTGCCGGCGATCCTCAAGATTTAAATACTAACTTTGGCGCGCTAATTTCTAAAAAGCATCAAGACTTAGTAATGAGCTACGTTAATAAAGGTATTGCAGAGGGCGCAACGCTACTAACAGGTGGTACAACACTTTCACCTGCATCTGCACCTAACGGCTATTTTGTTGCCCCTACTGTGTTTATTGATTGCAACGATGACATGAGCATAGTTAAAGAGGAAATATTTGGCCCAGTAATGAGCGTGTTGGTATTTGATGACGAAGACGATGTGATTAAACGTGCAAACGGTACTCACCTTGGTCTAGCTGCCGGTGTATTTACTAGCGACATTAAACGTGCACACCGTGTTATTCATCAACTACAAGCGGGTATTTGTTGGATTAACGCTTATGGTAACTCACCTGCAGAAATGCCAGTGGGTGGTTACAAGCAATCGGGCATTGGCCGCGAAAACGGCATAGAAACCCTCGATACTTATACCCAAACTAAATCTGTTTATGTTGGTATGACCGACATAGAAAGCCCATTTTAAAGGATACTGATTATGAGTAATTCGTATGACTATATTATTGTGGGCGCAGGCTCTGCAGGTTGCGTGTTAGCAAATCGCTTATCAGCCGATAAAAACACCCGTGTATTACTACTAGAAACGGGTGGCAGTGATAAAAGCATTTTTATAAAAATGCCTACCGCGCTTTCTATTCCAATGAATAGCGATAAGTACGCGTGGCAGTTTCATACCCAACCTGAGCCGCATTTAGACAACCGCGAAATGCATTGTCCGCGCGGTAAAGTACTCGGTGGTTCGTCATCTATTAATGGCATGGTGTATGTACGCGGCCATGCAAAAGACTTTGACGAATGGCAACACAATGGCGCAAACGGCTGGGATTATCAGTCGTGTTTACCGTATTTTCAAAAAGCAGAAAGCTTTTACTTAGGTGAAAATAAGTACCGTGGCGGTAAAGGCCCGCTGGGCGTTAATAACGGTAACGAAATGAAAAACCCTTTGTACAGCACCTTTATTAAAGCGGGCATTGAAGCGGGTTACGCACACACTAACGACTACAATGCCTCGCAGCAAGAAGGCTTTGGGCCAATGCACATGACGGTAAAAGACGGTGTACGTAGCTCAGCCGCGCGTGAATATTTAGACCCAGTCAAATCGCGTAATAATTTAACTATTGTTACCGGTGCACTTGCCCAGCGCGTTGTTTTAGAGGGCAAAAAAGCCACTGGTATTGAATACAAAGTAAATGGCGAAGTTAAAACCGCTGTTGCTGCAAAAGAAGTGATATTAAGCGCCGGCTCTATTGGCTCGCCACATATTTTACAGCTATCGGGTATTGGCGATAGCGAAGTGCTTAAAAAAGCAGGCATTGAGGTAAAACACCATTTACCCGGTGTAGGGCAAAACTTACAAGATCATCTTGAGTTTTACTTTCAATATAAGTGCAAACAACCTATTACCTTAAACGGTAAATTAGGGTTAATTTCAAAAGGTTTAATTGGTGCGCGTTGGTTATTAACCCGCAAGGGACTGGGCGCTACAAATCACTTTGAATCATGTGCTTTTATTCGTTCTAAGCCTGGAGTTGAATGGCCAGATTTGCAATACCACTTTTTACCTGCCGCAATGCGCTACGACGGACGCAGTGCCTTTGACGGCCATGGTTTTCAAGTACATGTAGGTCATAACAAGCCAAAAAGCCGCGGCAGCGTTACTATTGCATCGGCTGATCCTCAGCAACCACCTAAAATTGTGTTTAATTACCTACAACATCAAGATGACATTGAAGGCTTTAGAGCCTGTGTACGCCTAACTCGTGAAATTATTGAGCAAAGTGCCTTTGATGATTATCGCGATGAAGAAATTCAGCCAGGTAAGCATATTCAAACCGATGCAGAAATAGATGCCTTTGTACGTCAAACGGTTGAAAGCGCTTATCACCCTTCTTGCTCTTGCAAAATGGGTGAAGATGAACTGGCAGTCGTTAATTCAAACACCCAAGTACATGGGATTGCAGGTTTACGAGTAGTTGACTCGTCTATATTTCCAACCATACCAAACGGTAACTTAAACGGCCCTACCATTATGGTGGCCGAAAAAGCCGCTGATATTATTTTAGGTAATAAGCCACTAGCAAAACTCAATGCATCTGTAGCAATGAGCGCTAACTGGCAAACAACACAACGTAATAGCAAGATATAAATTAAGCCACTGGCAAAGGTTTAGCTACTTAGGTAGTTAACCCTTTGTGAGGCTCGCCGTGGCTCACGATATAAATTGGTTATGTTGTGTTAACGCGAGAAAAACAATAAACGGAGTATTTATGAATTACTTTTATTTATTTTGGGAGGGCGATAATGACTATTTGGCTTAGTGCTGGGATTATTTTCACCTTATTAGCTGTAATCGCTATTTTATTTAAATGGGGCAATGTACGTGTTGTAGGCGTAACGCCAGTTAGAACATTTACCTTTATAGCCATATTATTTACCTCAGGCCTAGATGTTGGCCTTATTATGTTTCCGTTAACCGAATTTGCCGGTTATGCAGACATAAAAGCAAGCCCAGAGTACGCATTTGCAAATCCGCTAGCTATTGAGTTTGGCTATTGGGGGTTTTTAATCTGGGGATTTTACTTTCTTACGTGCTTTTATTTCTGTGTAATAGAACCTAAAGTTAAATTTTTCGAAATTCCTTGGGTTAAGTTTATTAATAACGTTGTCATCATTGGCACCTGTGCATTTACTGCTTACTTACTACTGACTAACTTACCTTGGTACTTACCCGACTTCGGTGATGGCTCAAGTGTTATTCCGGTGTTTTATTTAATTGTGCTGGCTGCAATAGCGTTTGCTGCCTATTCGAGTACCGACATTAAGTATGTACGTATTTTAAGTATTTCTACTACTTGGATGTTTTTAGCACTTATTGCCTTTATGTGGGCGGGTGCATTTGTATTTGGTGACAGTGAATTGTCTGCCTTTTCGAATAACTTAGGCGCTATTGGTACTTATTTTGCCAATATTAATGAATTTGTTTTACCGCTAAATGACTACCATGAGTTTTATTTATTTTGGTGGTTTGCATGGAGCATTATGATAGGTCAATTTACTGCACGTTTTGTCGGTGGATTAAGAACTTACCAGGTATTGGCTGCAATGTTGATTTTCCCATCAATTCCAATTGCTATCTGGTTTAGTGTGCTTTATCACTACCACGAAGCTGGTATTCCTACCGAAGGTATTAAAAACTTTGCCATGGTATTTGTTGGTATTATTTTTGTAATTAACTCTCTTGATTCGCTTATCCGGTTATACACAGATAACTTAAACTTGACGGTGAAACGCTTAGGTAAATTTAAATACTTAACCATGAATATTGTTGCTTTGTCGTTGTTAACATTACTATTTAAGTTAGAGTTTTTGCAAATTCAATGGGTTGGCGCATTAGTTATTGCCTTGTTCTTTATTTGTATTGCTTATATTGGCTACAACAAATTAAAAACGGTGAACGACATTATAGGCTCACCAAAAGCAAACAAAATTGATTACACCAAAATTGAAAATATGAGCTAGGAAAAACACTATGAATAATAAACTAAAACAACTTTTTATCGCTTTACCTTTTACACTTTTATCTACAACTGCAGCGGCTAATTGGTCAACAACCATTACTGCCGCTTCTGACTATACTTTCAATGGTGTAACGCAAACAGATAACGACCCTGCAATTCAAGCAAGCCTAGATTACGCATTTGATAGCGGTGTGTATGCAGGTATTTGGGCCTCTAATGTAGATTTTGGTGATGACACTGATTTTGAGCTTGATGCTTATGTAGGTAGATACATTCAGCTTGATGAACACTTTAGTGCTGATTACGGTATTGCTTATTACACTTACCAAGGCAATAACAGTGATGGTAATTATGGCGAAGCCTATACAAAATTTGGCTATGCGAGTGATTATGGCCAAACAGAGCTTAACTTTTGGTATAGCTGGGACTACTTTGGCAGCGGTGCAAGTCATGTTATTTCAATGATCGCCCATACTTATGAACTTGCGCCTAACCATGCACTACGTGCAAGTTTTGATATTTCAAACTCATTAGACGGTAAAAAATACGCGTGGGATAGTAATGAAAAAAAATCTTACAACCATTACCGCTTAGCATACCAAACTAGCTATGAAGGCTTTAATATTGAAGTTGCCGCTGAAAACACCAGCTTAGATTACGACTACGCAGATGAGCGTCTAGTATTGGCCGTATCACGTACGTTTAATTTATAATCTTAATTAAATGAATGCTATTTATTAGCAAAAAAGTGCCACTTAAGTTAAGTGGCATTTTTATGTGCGGCTGTTAAATAAGCAATTTACTAATTACTTATTTCCCAGGCACTGGTTCCTGAGCCTGACATATTGCTCACATTTTTGTTGAGTAGTTTATTACCTACATTAACAGATGACTCTGGCCTACTTACTAAATAGCCTTGTACAGAGCTCACACCTATACGCTTTACTAATTCAAACTGTGCTGGCTCTTCTACACCTTCGGCCACTATTTTAAGCCCCAGCTTTTGTCCAAGTTCGCAAATAGTTTTTAATATATCGAGGTACTTTTTACTTTTATTTGCTTGAGTAATAAAAGAGCGATCAATTTTAATCACATCTATAGGTAAATCAGCCAAAGTGCTTAAAGAGCTAAAACCAGTACCAAAATCATCAATGGCAATCGTAATGCCCTCTTTACGTAATTTTTCAAGCTCTTTAATTATTAAAGAATCTGCTTTTATAAGCGTTGATTCTGTAATTTCTAGCATCAGTGAGTTAGGTGACAGCCCGGTTTTGGTAAGAGTTGCCATAACCCAGTCATATATAGATCTATGTTTTAGCTGCACTCCCGACACGTTTACCGATATTCTTACTTTGCGCAAACCGGCATTATGCCATGCAGCCATTTGTCTACATGCCTCTAACATAATCCAATCGCCTAATTCTAAAATCAAATTAGACTCCTCAGCTATAGGAATAAATTCAACAGGCGAAATCATTCCCTCAATTGAATGGTTCCAACGTGTTAGTGCTTCAAAATAATCTATCATGCAATCTTCAACATGTACGATAGGTTGAAAGTTTAAATAAAAGTCTTTGCGGGCGACCGCTAAACGAAGCTCTTCTAGCAAATAATGATAGCGGCGCATTTTATTACCCATTTCGGGAGAGTACACTTTAAAAATACCTTTACCATCGTGCTTTGCTCTATACATAGCTACATCTGCAAGTTGCAGTAAGGCTTGCGGCGTTGAGGCACTCTCTGGGTATTTTGCAATACCTATGCTGGCACTTATTTTTATAATTTTATTACCTAACACAAAGTCTTTTTCTAACTCGTTTAATACATTCCTTGCAATATCTAAAACTTGCGCTTCTGACTCAACTGACTCTATAAAAATAGAGAACTCATCGCCCCCTAGTCGAGATAAGTTTTGCTCTAACTGATTGGCTGGATTTATGTTATTTAACTTATTATGGCGTATCACATTGGCTAAACGAGTTGCTACTTGAACTAATATTTCGTCACCAAAACTATGCCCAAAAGAGTCATTTACTTTTTTAAAACCGTCCAAATCAATAAACAATAAAGCACATTTTAAATTTTCAATATTTACTTGGCTAATTTGTCTATCTATATGTTTAATATAGGCATGGCGGTCTATTAGTAGGGTGAGTTTATCTTGGTAAATACTGGTTTGAGTTTGCTTTACATAGTGCTCAACATGGCTATTAAGGGTGCTTATAGACTCACTCAGCGTTGTAATACTATTAGCGTTAGCTGCTGACTTTGTTTGTAAGTTAAATGCTTTGAGTAAGGTATCTGTTTGTTTATTAAGTTGGATAATTTTTTTTGTGTAGTAATGTTTTTTAAGCTCTTTTTTTAAATACACAAAGCCAATGAGAAAAATCACAAAAAATATAAATAGGTTTCGTGGCGATGTAAGCGTAATTAAAATTAAATCGTTAGCTTTAACCGCTATAAATTCTGTTTTGCTGGTTTTCAATACTATAAAGTTTATATTGTTTTGCTTAACAATATAATAGCCATTTAATATTGGGTTATACCAAGGGGCCAATGTCAATGTGGTGGTATCTATTTCAAAATTACGAACATCGATATTAGAGTGAAATAAATTAATTTTATCTATCTGATTACTTATACCTACATTAATACTAAAACATAAAGAAATAGCCATTATTATAATTACATTTATAGATTTTAATTTATTCACTTAAAGGTCCATCTAACGTTGTTAACATATTAAAGCATAAGCAAATAAAACATCATATAGGCTATTTTTACTACTAATTAAGTTATTATACAATCCTTAATGATTACAGGGTACTCATTATTATCTAATTAAGTGCATTTTAAAGCTGCCATGCGTAACTGACTTTAGTAAAAAAGGTGCGCTGGTCGCGCTCTAAGCTTTTAAGTGAATCATCTTGGTAACCTTTATCTGAATACCCTAAGTAAAATAATGTTTGCGCATTAATTTTGTACGAATAAACGAGTTGGCTGCCGTAATCTTTATTAGTTTGGTTCACTTGATAAAAATAAGCATTTTCGTTGCGATCAATATCTTCAAATTGCCAAATAAGCTTTAGCATTGAGCGCATATTAAATTTATAGTAAAGCCTAAAATCAATTAGGTTAGCTGTAAAAACACGCTCCCCTTGTAGGTTGTCTAATTGGCTGTAGCTATGCTTTATGTCAACTTGCCAATGATTGTTTATATCCCACACCGCTTGAGTTTGGGTATCAAAGGCGTCACCTAGTTGCTCATTACTGTAGTCAATGCGACTCCCGTATTCAACATACAAAGACAGCCTAAGATCTTTTGTTGGTTTAAATCCGCTGTAAATATAACCAATGTTTTGATTATAAAAATTAGTGTTATAATTTTCATACCTATGTATCAGCCCTATTTCGAAAATAGACTGTTTTTGGCCTTTAAAGCTTAAATAACCTTCGTACTCTTGCTCAAGTAAATCGCCATTTTTCGCCCAAGTTTTATCCCAATCAGCTACATATGACCAAGAGGTAACTAAATCATTTTCATCTCGATACCAGGTTTGCCCGCCTCCTAAAATAACTTTTTCGTAATCGACCTTAGCTTGATAGCCTAAATCGGCACGATAATCTGCGCCAATATTTTCGTACTCTGCGAATAATTTATAATCGCGTTTATCGCGGGTGAGCTTAATTGCATACGCTTGATCGGATTGTGTTTGTGACAGGTTATAATTTTCAACTAAAAATGCTGAGTTGCGGGTATCACTGCTCGCAACTTGATAACTTAAGGTGTCTGATTGATTAAACCAGTAACTACCGTCAACTGATAAAACCGTATTGCGATAGTCATCACTTTCACGATGCGTACTTGAAATCCCTACAGTGCCTTGCTGGCCAATATCGTACTGGTAACGCGCCACTGCCACTTTGGTATTTTCGTTTAAGCTTGCAAATCCTGAGCCCTGATTAGTTGGCAGTAAAATATTGCTATTGTCGTCATCGGCAAACATCACCGCATAACTGTGATTAGCTGTTTTGCCGGTTAATTTAGCGCCTAGATTAGGCTCTGCAATGGTGCGAGTATATAAAAGCTCAAATAAACTACTTTTAAAATATGACGCACCGTCTAAAAAAAACGGCCGTTTTTCTTCATAGTATATAGAGTAAGTGGTATTAATATCCAGCGCCAGAGAGTCGGTTTCCACTTGCGAGAAGTCTGGATTTATAGTGGCGTTTATAACGGCGTCTTGGCTTAAGCCCCAGCGTAAATCTATACCCACTTCGGCGTTTACATCGCCATTTTCCCAATCACCCGGTAACTGTGATTTGGTATCGTTACGCAGCGCAGTTAAAGTAGGCGTTAATTGCAGGTTTTTGCTGGCCGTTATTTTTTCAAAGCCGGTAAGTTTATCAAACTGGCAAAGGCTGCACTTAATATCGCGATCAAACCCAATGTTTGATAACTGATAAAGCACATCTCGTTGATAATTGCGCATTAGGGCAAAACCCCAGGTTAATTGCTCTTTATTTTGTGCAAAACGCAGCGCTTTAAAAGGAATACGCATTTCTACCACATAACCTTGCTCAGTAATCTTGCCTGCGCTATCCCAAATGGCATTCCAAGAAAGGTCTTGTTGCCAGCCATCGGTGTCGGTCATGCGAATATCGCCCTGAGCCCCTAGCGGGTTCACATAAAATTCATAACCAGAGCGCTCATCATTAAAGGTATCAATTACTAGTGCCACGGTGTCATCTTGCCACAGAGTATCGCGATCTCGCAGTGCAGCGCGAATGTGCGTTGGGTCAGGATCGTGTGCAACAAACGCTACATATAAGTTACTGCCGTCTTCGTATATATAAGCATCGGTTTTTACCGGTGGCGTACCTTTTTCATTTGGTTCATCTTGAAACTGCAATGCAATGCGCGTGGCATCTTGCCAATGTGCCTCATTCATTACCCCATCTACTGTTATATTTTTATTAATACGCGTGAGTGAATAGTGTTGTTTATTGGCAAGCGCGCTTGGAGTGGTGAGTAAAAGAAAGAAAAAGCTTAAAATAAAGAACACTGATTGTTTTTTTATTATTATTAAGTACTGCATAAACATCCATTTAGACTTAAATTACTCAATAAGAGTAATTTCTGGCGTGGATTGTAGTTTATACCAATGGATTTGTTAATACCTTGCAAATAGTTTTTTGCATAACATTAACTAATTAATAATAAAGAAGTATTTAAGCGCAGCGATTAGGTTTCAATAAGCTTGAGTTTATCAGCAATACCATTCCACTCATCAGCATCGGCTGGGGCTGGTTTTGCCTGCGTAATGCGTGGCCATATAAGTGCAAGCTCGGCATTTAGTTCGGTAAACTCTTGTTGTGACTCTGGTAATTCATCTTCTTGATAAATAGCATCAGCTGAACATTCAGGTACGCATAAACCACAGTCAATGCAATCAATTGGGCTTATAGCTAAAAAGTTAGGGCCTTCAAAAAATGCATCTGCTGGGCACACTGATACGCAATCTGTGTACTTACATTTAATACAGTTTTCGGTGACTACAAATGCCATAATGGTTCAATGCCTAAGGTTTTATAACGACAACGGCGGATCATACCCAACCAAGGCTAAAATACAATATATAAGTGCCATAATAGCGTAATTTAACGTAAAATAAGCGCCTTATGTTTTGTGGTGCTATTTGCGCTACTCCCCTTATTGTGAGCGGTAATTAAAAGCCCGCTAAGACACCTAAAAGAGACAAAATGATACGTTTAACCGAAATAAAACTACCGCTAGATCATGACGAAAATGCAATTAAAGATGCCATTGTCAGTAAGCTAAAAATAACGCCAGAACAGTTACATAGTTTTAATGTGTTTAAACGTGGTTACGATGCCCGTAAAAAAACAGCTATTTTACTTATTTATACCTTAGATATAAGCGTTGATAACGAAGAGCAGTTACTCACAACTTTTGCCAAAGATCAGCATGTAAAAGTAGCACCCGACACCGCTTATAAGTTTGTTGCCCAGGCAAATAACGATTTAAAAGAGCGCCCTGTCGTAATAGGCTTTGGCCCTTGTGGTTTATTTGCAGGTTTAGTGTTGGCACAAATGGGCTTTAAGCCAATTATATTAGAGCGTGGTAAAGAAGTACGCGAGCGCACTAAAGATACCTTTGGTTTTTGGCGTAAGCGCGCACTAAATACCGAGTCAAATGTACAATTTGGTGAAGGCGGCGCAGGTACATTCTCCGACGGAAAATTATACAGCCAAGTAAAAGATCCAAAACATTATGGCCGTAAAGTTATTACCGAGTTTGTTGCCGCTGGCGCGCCAGAAGAAATTTTATACGTAAGTAAGCCACACATAGGAACCTTTAAACTGGTAACTATGATTGAAAAAATGCGCGCGCATATTGTAGAACTTGGCGGCGAAATTCGCTTTAGCACTCGCGTAGACGACATTCATTTAGAAGACGGCCAAGTAACGGGCTTAACCTTGTCAAATGGCGAGCAGCTAAATACCCGCCATGTAGTGCTTGCTGTGGGTCACAGTGCCCGTGATACCTTTGATATGCTATATAAAAAAGGTATTTACATGGAAGCTAAACCATTTTCGGTGGGCTTTAGGATCGAGCATAAGCAATCTATGATCGATGAGTGCCGCTTTGGTGACAATGCAGGTAACCCCATTTTGGGCTCTGCTGATTACAAACTAGTTCACCACTGTGATAATGGCCGTACCGTATATAGTTTTTGTATGTGCCCAGGGGGGACTGTGGTTGCAGCCACCTCTGAAGAAGGCCTAGTTGTTACCAATGGTATGAGCCAATATTCTCGTAGTGAGCGCAATGCAAACAGCGCTATTGTTGTAGGTATTTCGCCAGAGCAAGACTTCCCGGGTCACCCATTAGCGGGTATTGAGTTACAACGTAAACTTGAAAAACAAGCATACGAACTTGGCGGCAGTAATTACGATGCGCCAGCACAACTTATTGGCGACTTTTTAAAGGGTAAATCGTCATCAGCTTTAGGCGATGTGCAATCATCTTATACGCCGGGTATTAAATTAACCGATTTAGCCGATGTATTACCTAAATATGCAATTGATGCTCTGCGTGAAGCAATTCCGGCATTTAATAAGCAAATTCGTGGTTTTTCAACTAATGATGGCTTACTAACAGGTGTAGAAACACGTACCTCTTCGCCGGTAAGTATTAAGCGCGATAAAACACTTCAAAGTATTAATACTAAAGGGCTTTACCCTTCTGGCGAAGGCGCAGGCTATGCCGGTGGTATTTTATCGGCAGGTATTGATGGTATTAAAGCCGCTGAAGCGGTGGCGCTTTCAATGCTAGAAAACGCAAAATAAGCGTTTTATTAAATTAAGCCATAAAAAAACCTGAGCAAGCTCAGGTTTTTTTGTAACTGCAAATAACCATATTAGGTTAGCGCATTATTAATTACTTTTTAAGCGACAGTTTTTCGCCTTTTAAGCTTTTACGTATTTTAGAAATACGTGAGCGATTTACTGCTCTTGCTTCGCCAGTTGCTTGACCAGATGGCTTATTAGCACGAGTACGACGTAAGTGTGCAGGCTTTTTGCCAATTTTATCAATTAATACTTCACGGTTACTTACTGCATAGCCTTCTAAGTAAACACGTTTAATTTTTTGACCAATTAAGGTTTCAATTTCAAACAACATGTTTTCTTCTTCACGGCTTACAAACGAAATTGCTTGGCCTTCTTTACCTGCGCGGCCAGTACGACCAATACGATGTACGTAGTCCTCTGCAAGCCAAGGTAAGTCAATATTAATTACACGCGGTAAACCGTCTATATCAATACCACGCGCCGCAACTTCTGTTGCCACTAATACACGTACTTTACCTTCTTTAAATTCACGCAGCGCACGACGACGATTACCTTGTGACTTATCGCCATGACAAACCGCAGCCGGAATGCCATCAAGGTTAAGCTCTGTTACTAGCTCATCGGCTGTTTCTTTCATGTTTACAAATACTAACACTTGCTGCCAGTTTTTCTTACCAATTAGCTCAGAAAGCAGCTCTTGCTTACGGCGCTCTTCAACTGGGTAAACCACATGCGCTACAGTGCTAGCAGTACTGTTTGTTTGATCAACACGTACTATTTCTGGCTGTTTTAATACTTTAGATGCAAACTGTTTAATTGCTGCTGGGAAAGTAGCTGAAAACAACAAGATTTGACGATCGTCAGCGCAGCTTTTTATAACGCCTTGCATCTCTTCAATAAAGCCCATATCGAGCATACGGTCGGCTTCATCAAGTACTAAGTGCTTTACGCTGGCAAGGCTTAAGTTACCTAAGCGAATATGATCAAGTAAACGCCCTGGCGTTGCTACTACAATATCAACACCTTCTTTAAGTGCATTAGCTTGGCCTGCGGTGTTAACACCACCAAATAAGCTGACTACTTTTAACGAAGTATGTTTTGCGAAGTCTTTAAAGTTATTTGCTATTTGCTCTGCAAGTTCGCGCGTAGGCGCTAAAACTAAAGCATGCGGAGCATTAGTAGTGCTTACTTCAGACTCAAATAATTTTTGAATAATTGGTAGCGCAAACGCCGCGGTTTTACCCGTCCCCGTTTGTGCACTTGCTAAAACGTCTTTACCTTTACGAACAGCAGGAATTGCTGCGCGCTGAATGGGCGTAAGGGTGTGATAGTTAAGTTCGTCTAACGCCTGAACAAGTTCAGGAGCAAAACTAAAAGATTTAAAATTCATGGTGTATAACCTGCGGCCACATTATCAAGGGTCGCAAATTATACAGTAAAAAAGTGCTAACAGTTAGTCATTACTTTACTTTTGCATGGTTTAATCTGTTTTATAGCGTTTAAATATTAAAGAGGTATTAATACCACCAAAAGCAAAGTTATTACTCATTACATAATCGGTGTTAATTTCTCGCCCTTGCTCTGTTATGTAGTCAAGTTGAGCGCACTCGTTATCCACCTCGGTGAGGTTTATTGTGGGGGCAAACCAGTTATCATTCATCATATTAATCGTCGCCCACGCTTCAATAGCACCGCATGCGCCCAAAGTGTGGCCTAAATAACTTTTTAAAGAGCTAATGGGTTTTGCCCCTAATGCGTTAAAAGTGGCATGCGACTCTGCTATATCGCCTCGATCGGTTGAGGTGCCATGCGCACTTACATAACCAATTTGCTCGGCGGTTAAATTTGCATCGTGTAGGGCTTGTTCAATCGCTATTTGCATTGTTTTAGAGGTAGGTTGAGTAACATGCTCACCATCACTATTACAACCAAAACCAACCACCTCTGCCAGTATAGTGGCACCGCGCGCTTTTGCGTGTTCATACTCTTCTAAAATCAGTGTGCCAGCACCTTCGCCAATCACTAATCCATCACGGTCTTTATCAAATGGCCTGGGGGTTAACTTGGGTGTGTCGTTTTTTGTGCTGGTAGCATATAAGGTATCAAATACTGCGGCTTCGGTAATACATAACTCCTCTGCACCACCAGCAACCATCACCTTTTGACGACCAAATTTTATTGCTTCATAGGCATAACCAATACCTTGTGAGCCTGAGGTACAAGCTGAGCTTGTGGTGATCACTCGCCCTTTTAAGCCAAAAAACACTCCAACATTAACCGGAGCAGTATGCGCCATCATTTGAATATAACTAGTGGCTGTTACCCCAGACATAGAGCCCGACTCCATCATATTAGCAAACGCGAGTAACGGCGGGGTTGACCCTATAGATGAACCATAAGAAACCCCCGTAGAGCCATCGGTTAAGCTACTATGATTGAGTAACTGGGCTTGCTCTAACGCGCACTCTGTAGCGCGTGTTGACATAAGCGCCACTCGCCCCATTGAGCGTATTTGTTTACGTTTATAATGACTCGGTCGCTCAAAATGAGTAACCGGCGCCGCTAAACGCGTATTAAGCTCTGGTGCTTTGTCCCACTGTGGCATAGTGGTCACTGCATTTTCGCCTCTAATCAGTGCTTGTTTAAATACCGACCATTCATCGCCAAGTGCGGTGATCACCGACATACCTGTCACTACAACGCGCTTCATTACACCATACCGCCGTTAACTGAAATGACTTGGCGGGTAATGTAGGCCGCATCATCTGAGATTAAAAATGCCACAGTACCCGCAACTTCCTCTACTGTGCCCATACGCTTAAGCGGGATCATTTTTAGCATTTCGTCTACCGGTAACTCGTCAGTCATTGCGGTTTCTATTAACCCAGGTGCAACGCAGTTTACGGTTATTTTTCGCTTAGCCAACTCTAACGACAACGCTTTTGTAGCGCCAATAATACCGGCTTTTGCCGCACTGTAATTTACTTGCCCACGGTTACCGGCAATGCCCGATACAGAAGCCATGGTTACAATACGCCCACCTTTACGGTTTTGCACCATAGGCATTACCGTGGGGTGCACCACATTATAAAAGCCATCAAGCCCGGTACGAATAACGCAATCCCAGTCCTCGCCTTGCATAGCCGGAAACGCCATATCATTGGTAATACCTGCGTTACATACCACGCCATAATAAGCACCATGCTGGGCTATGTCTTGCTCTATTTGTGCTTTGGCGGCGGCTCTGTCGCATACATCAAATTGTAATAAGCTAGTAGCTTGGCCTAATGCCTGTATTGCTGCGCAAGTTGCTTGTGCATCTGCCACACCATTTTTACAATGCACTGTAATGTCATACCCTTGGGATGCTAATTTAAGCGCAATAGCCCTGCCTATGCCACGGCTTGAACCTGTGACTAAAATTCGTTTTGTCATTGATTATCTCTTATAAATTCCAGCGGATTTTCGGGCTGAAAAACATTAATTTTTGCTTCACATGCTAATGTATCGCCGTGGATTATTTGGCATTCAAACACACTCAATCCCGACTCTTCTTGATATAGCTTATGCACTTTAATAGTTAAACTACTATTAACTTTAAAACATGCTTGATGGGTTTGATATTTACGCGTACCAATTAAAAAGCCTATTTTAGGAAGCTCATTTGCATCGTTTGCTAATGCGCCTGCGTAAGCGGCTATTGACTGCGCCATATACTCAACCCCAATATAACTGGGTACACCGGCAATATCGGCATTATAAAACGCACTTTGCGGTGTAATCGTTACCTGGCAACGCGCACTCTCGGCGCTATAATGCGTTAAAGTGTCAATTAAAATCATTGGTGCGTCGTGGGCAAGCAACTGCTCAATTGCGTAATGATTACTGCTCAGCTCATTCATCGGCAATACCTAAAATTAAACTGGCGTTATTGCCACCAAAGGCAAATGAGTTTGACAAGCAGTAACGCAATTTGGGCTTAAATGCTTGTTTTATTATTTTTACATCGGCCAAGTTACCGCCTGTTGATAATACGTTATACGGCAATGCATACTGGCCTTGCTCTTTAAGAAGTAGCCAGCATAGCGCGGCTTCAATTGCGCCTGCAGCTCCTAAGGTATGCCCAGTTAAGTGCTTGCTTGAGCTAAGTGGCGTATTGTTGCCAAACACACGATTAATTGCAAGTGCCTCCATTTCATCATTTTTTAGCGTTGCGGTACCGTGTGCATTTATGTAGTCAATTTCATGGGCAGCTAATTGCGCTTGTTTTAGTGCTTTTTGCATTGCAGATTGCGCGCCCATACCATTGGGATCGGGCGCTGAAATATGATGTGCATCAGAGCTTTCGCCGCCACCGTACAGTGCAATTGCTTTATCTGTAATTGCGCTTACGCCTTTACTCATTACAAATAATGCTGCGCCTTCACCAATATTAATGCCGTCTCGGTTACTTGAAAACGGCTGGCAAACTCCGCTACTTAACGACGCTAACGAATCAAAACCATTGAGAGTAAGTTGGCATAGGGTGTCAACGCCACCGCATATAACAACATCGGCCATATCAGCTTTTAGCAGTGCGCGGGCACTTAGTAATGCTTTTGCGCTTGATGTACAGGCTGTAGAAATACTATAACAGGGTCCCTTTGCATCAAGCTTTTGCGCAATATAGTGTGCTGGGGTGGCAAGTTCTTGGTCATAATAATGAAAGTCATTTGGCCATTGCGCTGTGTGTTCAAAATGAGCACGAGCCCGTTCACCATCTGCAATACCCGAAGTACTCGTGCCTAACACCACCGCAATACGGGATTTATCGATATGCGAAAATTGCTCAATAGTTGTTTGTAGTTGCGCTAAACACATATCAATAAAGGTATTTATACGTTTTTTTTGCGCCAACGCAACCGAGGTTACTTGGCCAACATATAACGGCTGTTGTTGCGCGCTAAGTGTAGAATTTAGAGTTAATATAGGCGTTGCAGAGTTATAACTGTTTAAGCTATCGAGAGTTGCCTGCGGGCCTACTCCCATCGCACTAACAATACCTAAGTTATTTAGCCAATATGTCACTGAGTTACCTTTTTAAATATTATTTTATAATCACGTACAATATTATGCAGCGTAATTGCATCATCGTTATAGTCAATGGTGATCAGGGTTTTATGATTTTGTAGTACTTGTCTGTGTGTGCCTACTTGTTCCACCAGTGCGCCGCTCAGCTGCTCATTTATAAACGCAACAGGCCAATGTACTAAGGCAATGTCGGCCAATACATAAGCAGGATTTATATCGACGCCTACAAGCATTTTTTTAGCTTTAATTGGCTCTTTGGGTGATTTTTCAAGCTCTACAATTGGAAAGCCCTGGCTGGTCATCATCAGCAACTTGACCCCTCCCGCCTCATTAACCGCCAATTGCGATAACAAGGTATGCTGCTCTTGCCCAGTGGTAATAAATAACACTTGTTGCCAAGAGCGGCCATACATTGATGGCGCCATGCTATTTAAATTTAGGCTAGCCGCAGGTGCTATGCTTATAGCTGCACTGGAACTAAACTGACTCGCACAGGCTGACAGCACTATGCAGGTTAGCAATAGCAGTGCACGCTGGAGTATTAGTTTAAGCATATTAATTTCAACATATTAGTTTCGGCACAGCTGAGCTAGCACATTTAAGCGGCGCTCACTTTGTGCAACAAATGGGTTACTCGTGTCCCATGCGTATCCGGCTAAAATTGCACTGATCATTTCTCGCACTTGTTTGTTTTGCTCTGTATGAAATATTACGTCTTGAAAGCGCGTATCGTACCAGCCTGTAACAAAAGTTCTAAAACAGTTAACTCCCGCTTGTAGCGGTTTTGCATAATGCTGCTCAAAGTCAATCGTCTCACCTTTTAAATACTGATCGACCAAAGGTGCAATTAAACTTGCTGATTTAAGCGCAATGGTTACTCCTGATGAAAACACCGGATCTAAAAACTCTCCCGCATTGCCTAATAGCGCAAAGTGCTGTCCATACAGCTTACTCACATTAGAGGAGTAGCCTGTTATGCTGCGAGCTGGCCCAATTAATTCGCGTTTAGCTAGCAGTGCTTTTAAATGTGGATCTTGCTCTAAAAAGCGATTTAACATTACCTCTGCTTCGTCGTCATTAAAACGCTCAGACTCTGCTACAACACCAATACTTGCGGTGCCATCACTAAAGGGAATTAGCCAATACCATATATCTCGGTGCTCTGGGTGTACGGTAATGAGGATTTTATTACGATCAAAATTTTCATCGCTAATATTATCTACAAAGTGGCTAAAATAAGCACTGCGTACCGGAAAGTTAGAAGGTAACTCTAAGTTTAGTAGTTTAGGTAATACTCGGCCAAAGCCGCTGGCATCTAACACAAAGCGTGCTTGAACTTGGTAAGGCTGCTGCTGCGCGTCGTGTACTAATAAGGTTGCACCACCATTTTTATCGGTACTATCTTTATTGGTATTACCTTTATCGGAACTGTTTTCAAAAACATCAGTAACCTTGTAGTCTTTAACACTGTGCTGATAGCGAATAACAGCCCCTTGCAGCTGTGCATTATCGGCTAGTAATTTATCAAACAGCCCTCTTTTCACTTGATAAGTAGTACCTGGCCCTGGTGATGATTTTTCGGTAAAATTAATCGCGGTATTTTCACCCGCTCGATGAAACGCAGCGCCGTTTTTAAACTGAAACCCCAAACTAGCAGCGTGTTCATGCAATGGAGCGACTAAATTAGCGTCGGCCAAATACTCCATACATTGCGGTAACAAGCTCTCACCTATAGTAAAGCGCGGAAAAATCTGTTGCTCAAGTACTAATACTCGCCAGCCTTTTTGCACTAAAAGGCTACTTGCAAGTGCGCCAGAGGGGCCCGCACCAATTACAACAACATCAAACTGCTCAGGGTTATTCACTTTATCCTTCCTTTTGCGAGGGTAATACACTCAGCGGCGATAAAATATATACCGCTAAAATCCCTACCATTACGGTAAGTCCAAAACTAAAAATAGCAGGGGTGCTTGAGGCACTTAACATACCAAACACCCACATAGAAGACGCTGCAGATAAACTAATTGCCAATATATTTTTTGGCTGTAACTTATTTATTTGATAAAAAACAAGGTAGTCAATAGCTAAGGCTACCACTAGCAACGCGCCCAACATGTTAAATAACGACAGGCTGCCTTGAATTGCATTACACACCCACAGCATGCTAACAACCACTAATAACAAGCTTAACAGTTGTAAAGTGGCAATTTTTACGCCAAAACGCCAACTAAAAAGTAACCAACTAATGGCCCCTGCAAGCACTAAACTTAACAATAAGTATGCTCGGTAATCGCTTAATAACGCACTAATTTGCTGCGGTTTATTATATAGCAATAAGCCATCATCTTCTAAAAGCGCGGCGCTTAAGCTCTGTGTATTAATATTGGTAATTGTCATCCAGGTTATGGCTTGCTGCGGCTCAACATGCATTTGCGCTAACAATAAGGGTTTAAATTCGCTATTTAATAATGCGTTATAGGTAATAAATTGCGCGGGGCCGCTACTTAATTGCCGCCCAGTTAATTGCTCGCTGAGTGCAAACACACCACTTTTTTTAGCTTGATTAAACACCGCTAAATTATTTTTTTGCTGCTCAATACTAGGCAGCCATCGGTTAATGGCATTGTGTTTAATATGCGGGTTACTCGCGGTTAAATCGCTAACTAACCGCTGTTGTTTTTGTAACACGTGTTGTGCATTGTCGCCAATAATAAATACTATATGGCTGCGCCATTGATCTAGTAAAGTTAAGTGTTTTTGTTCACTTGCCATTAGCTGCTCAGAGCTGGCATTAAGCAATCTAATATCATCATTAAACTCAATCGGTTTTAATACCAATAAGCTTGCAAGCACTATACTTAGCGCAATAAACAGTGGTTTTTTTATTTTATTACAGTACAAAAACACCCGCGTTATTTTTTTACTGAGTAATAAACTTGATGTCGATACACGCAGTGTTTGCTGCCAAAATGGTAAAATTAACACAGTAAACAACCATGCACTAAATAAGCCCGCTATAACAAACACAGCCACTTGCGCTAATAAGGTTAACGGTGCACCTAATAAGCAGCTGTAGCCTAATGCGGTCGTAATAAAAGAGAGTAATAACGCTGATTTCACCCCTTTGCTATAGCCGTTAGAAGTGGCTTGCTGTGCAGTTTCATTTGCTACTTTGGCTAAATCGGTCATGCCATGAAAGGCGTAATCAATAGCAATGCCTATTAGGGTTACGGCAAATACCAAGGTTAATAAGTGAATACTGTTAAACACCAATAACATAACAATAGCGCCGCCCATTAATGCGCTAAGCACAGTAAAGCTCGCTAATAAAATACTGCTAATCGCTCTAAATACCCAAAACACCATAACCATTAGTGCCATTAGGCTAATACCACCAAACAAACTCATTTCGTATTTTGCTTGTTGGGCATTTTCAGCCGTATGAAACAGCACCCCTGAATAGGAAATAGTGGTATTTGGGTACGCTTTACTTAGGGTGTTTATTTGCGTTTTAATTTTAGCAGCTAAGCTAATTGCATTATTAATGCTCAAGTTTGGCTCTGGCAGTGTGGCAAAAAGCATTGCATATTCAACCCCCTCATACTGGCGAGTGAGGCGGTTTTGTTTAATAGTAAAAACTTGGCTTTGGCTTAAGTTTTCGCTAATAAAGCCAGCTAAACTTAAACTAATATCAGTACTTAATGTAGCACTAACAAATGGCGATCCTAACTGATTTAACTGCTGCAGGTAAAACTGCTCAAAGCTGGCTTTGTCTGCTATTTTTTGCTTATAGGGCTTACTTAATAGTGCATATTTATAAGGCGCAAATGTGGCTGTTAAAGCGTTTATAGAGGGAAAATTAAATGTGCTTGTTATACCTTGCTGCTCAAGCCAATTGTTAAATTCATCGTGGGCGTTATTTTTTTGCTCACCAGCAAATGAAAACACTACACGGTGGGCATTTTTTTCAAAAAACAGCTGTTCGCCATAAGCTAATTGAGAATGCGATTTTGGCAGCAAACTAAACATATCAGCACTAAATGTAGGTTTAGTCAGCCAAAATATACTGGTTAAAAGCAAAATTAAACCACTAAACCAAATAAAAACAATGCCAATTCGTTTCTTCAATCCACTATTCCATTAATTAACTATTTAAACGATTGAGCCGTTAAGGCTGCTCAGGGTAACTAAACTCAATAGTTGTTTTACTACCTGAATGCTCATAAAGGATGATGCTGTGTACCGTTTTATCACTTTCACACAAAGTAAAGTGGCTAAATAATTGCTGTAACAACGCTTCTTTTGGGGTTAGTTGCAGGCAATTGTTTTGCGCTTTTATACTAAAGCGTGTTGCAAGGGCGCTCATATCTACACTGAGTAAGTCAGTTAAAAGCCCTACAAACTGCTCACTGCCTGGCTGTGGTACAAACTCCCCTTTAGCATTTTCAACCAATACCTGGCCATTTTCTACAATCAATGCGCTTTTTACCGGTTGTTCTACTTGCCATACTAGCTTTTTGGCATTTAGAGAAAACACTCCAGAGGAGACGAACGGCGATGCAAAACCAGCAAGTTGTTTATATTGTTTAAACTCACCCGTTACTGTATCAGCCTTTAATGAGGTATTTACCTGCGATGCCGTGTTTGCTTGCAATGCACTACAAAATAGCAGCAATACGCTGGTTATAAATAATTTAAACATTGTCATTCCTTCTCCTTTAATTGCCAGCTACTTCAAAAAAGGGGCTAGTTTTTCATAAAGTATTGGGGGTGAAACAAATTGCATTTCTTTGGAGCTAATTTCTACCGCCACTTGTGTAGTGGACGCCTTGGTAATGCGCTTATTACTGATTGCATCGGTAATAACATAATCAATACGTAATCGGTTTTCATACTCTTTTAAATACGCTGCCACTTTAATTTTTTGTGTAAATACAGCTGATGCTACGTATTTAATTTGCATATCAACAATGGGCCACGCAAATCCAGAGTCTTTCATTTGCAGGTAGTCGTAGTCAAATATTCTGAGTAACTCACAACGAGCAATTTCTAAATAGCGTGGGTAATTACCATGCCACACTACATTCATTGGATCGCAATCATGAAAAGGGATTTCTATTTCTACGCTGTGCGAAAGTAATGCGCCTTTATTATTCATAAAGCGCCCAGCGTTTGCTTTGAATATAGCTAATAGTTTGTCTTAGCACCGCTTCCATTGGTCTGTCTTCGGTCAGGTTTTCAAAGTAACCTGTTATATCGCTATACATATGCTGCATATCGTCAGTTAAACTCGTAAATTCTAATTCGCCTTGTTTAATTCGCAGCCTTAACCCTTGAATAGCGGCTAATAAGGTACTGGCCATCACTTGCTCGGTAAGCTGTAAAATACGTAAACAATCGCGCGAGGCTATGGTACCCATACTTACTTTGTCTTGATTGTGACACTCGGTAGAGCGCGAAAATACACTGGCAGGCATAGTTAATTTCAATGCCTCAGCAGTATAAGCACTGGCACCAATTTGTACCGCTTTAAAACCATGATTTATATAACGACGCTCAGGGGCACTGTCGGATAAATTAGACGCCAAACCATTGTTATATTTAGTATCAACCAATGAGGCTATTTGTCGATCGGCTAAATCAGCTAAGTTAGCTACTGCGGTTTTCATGCTGTCCATTGCCATGGCAATGTGGCCGCCATAAAAATGCCCGCCGTGCAGTACATGCTCCCCTTCGCCATCAATAATTGGGTTGTCGTTGGCTGAGTTTAATTCGTTTTCGATCATTTGCCTAAAAAACGGCAAGCTGTCTTGCAGCACACCAATAACATGCGGTGCACAGCGAATTGAGTAGCGATCTTGCAGGCGGTCGGCATTACGTGGATGGTCGTGATGATTTAAATCATCTCTGATCCAACGTGCTATTTGCTGCTGCCCTGGGTGAGGTTTTACCGAGAATAAAATTTCATCAAAATGATGGCTATTTCCTTTGAGCGCTAAGCTAGCAATGGCGGTAATACGACTGGCTAATTTGGCTAAATAATTGGCTCTGTCGAAGGCTAAGCAGGCTAATGCGGTCATTACCGCGGTGCCATTCATTATTGCAAGGCCTTCTTTTGGGCGCAGCACGAGCGGCGTTAAGCCAACTTCTTGCATTACCGCTAAGCTATTACGTACGGTGTCTTTATAATATACGTCGCGCTCGCCTATCATAGCACCAGCAACATAAGATAATGGCGTTAAGTCGCCACTGGCACCTACCGATCCCTCTTGAGGAATAACCGGTACAATATCGTGATTTAAGTAGTCGCGCAGTAAATTCAGCATTTCCCAGCTAATACCCGAGTAGCCTTGCGATAAAGACGTAAGCCGCGTGGCTAAAATTGCTCGTCCTTGTACTTTATTAAATACGTCGCCTAGTCCACATCCATGAAATCGCGTTAAATGTAGGGGGAGTTCATCTACTAAATTTAATGGTACTGCTACGGTTACTGAGTCGCCATAACCAGTCGTTACACCGTAAATAACGCCGTCTTCTTTTAATAATGTATCTAAAAAACTCAGCGCACTATTAATTTTGCTACTAAATTCGCTGCAACCACTAATTTGCACTTGGGTGTGGTTATGTGCAATATCAACAATGTTTTCGATTGATAATCGCTGCTGACCAAAAAGCTGTGTGTTTTGAACTGGCACTTCTATTTCTCCTTTGCTTGATCGCGGGCGACTTGCTGATCATTTTGCCAAAAATCGTAAAAATTAAACCATTGATAAGGATATTGCGCAGCATAGTGACCTAAACGCTGCGCATAGTCTGTAATTACTTGGTTTAAAATTGCCTGTCGTTGGGTGCGTGGCATTTTTAAGCTGTTGCTGTATTGCTCAAATATTACGTGGTACTTACTGCTTTGCTGATCTTTTAAACAAAACAAAAAATAAACTGGGCAATCAAGTAATGCCGCTAAAATAAAAGGTCCTTGAGAAAACGGGGCTGGCTTGTCTAAAAAAGGCACTTGCACAGAGCGCGCGGCAGTGGTGGTACTGGTGCGATCGCCAACAATAACAATAATTTCGCCTTGCTCAATTTTTTCTTTCAATAAAATAGCTAAACCTGGGCCTAAGTCAGTTACTTGAATTAAGTTAACCGCTACGTTGGGGTTAATTTTTTTCAGCATTTTATTAAATTCTACTGCATGATGAGTAAACACCAGCACATTAATAACTTTGCCACTGCGATGTTGGCTAAGCGCTCGGCACACTTCTAAATTACCCAAATGCGAGCCAATAAAAATAGCCCCTTGGCGTTGCTCATTTAATTGGCTAAATAAATGCTCGTTGGTATATTCAATATCACTTAAGCTAATACGCCCAAGCCAACCATCTATTTTATCAAAGGCGCTGTCGGCAAAACTACAAAAGTGCTTTAGTTGCTGCTTAAGTGTCACGCTTTGCCCAGTGCCGGTGTACAAATTAACTTGCTGTAAAAACTGTTTTGAAGCAGCACGGGCAACCCTACCAGTAATAAAGAGATACACCACCACAGGAAACAAAATTAGCCACAGCCCTTTGCGACCCAGTATTTTATGTGTAAATAGCAGAGTTTGAATGCCTAAATAATTACCGCGCTCTTGCATTTTAGACCAATGTTTAACGGCCATAACGTCTCTTTAATTTGTGTGCTATAAGCCAAGGCGAGCGCACTAACATACCAAAAAATAATCGCGTATGTAGCCAAGATATACGCACGTTGTCGTGCAATGGCTGAAAGTGAGAAAGCCCATTTTCTGGATAGATCACTTGGCTAGGTAAAAATATAAACGGCACATTACGCCAATATAAACGCACTAATATTTCAGGATCAAAGTCCATCCGCTTGCCCAGCTTAACTTCTTTTAACAGTTTTTCGCAGGCTCCCAGCGGATACACTCTAAAGCCACACATAGAGTCAACAATTTCAAAACTAAGGGTTTCAATCCATACCCACACATGGGTTAAGTACCGTGCTAAATAGCGATGCTTAGGCACTGAAGCGTCGTATATTGGGCAACAGCTTACTAATGCCTGTGGATTGGCGTTTGACAGGCGCAAAAGCTGCGCTAAATCGGCCAAGTTATGTTGGCCGTCGGCATCAACTTGAATAGCATGGGAATACCCTTGCTGATACGCATAATGCAAACCGCTTTGTACCGCCCCACCTTTACCTTGGTTGTGCACATGGGTAACAATGGTAAGTAACGGGTGCTGCTGTGCAAGTGCAGAAAACACTGCTTTAGCTGCATCATTGCTTGCATCATCTACCATAATAATTGGTAAGTTATATTCAGCAAGGCTGGTTAATACCGCCGCTATCACTGAGGTATGATTGTAGTTTGGAATGACAATACAAAACTTATTCATTTAAGCAACACTTTCAAAAGCAATCCGCCCAGACGCATGTTGCCCCTTAGCCGAGCGATAAGAAAACACATACTTATTAAGCGCTTTTTGCTCTATGGCTAATACCATAGTAAGGCCCGGCGTAATCACCACCTGAAACTTTAGCACTTCGACATTCTTTACCGCTAATTGAATATTATACTGCTTACAAATTGCAGCAACCGCCCAATCTAGCTGCACTACGCCTGCTAAAATAGGGCCGTCTTTAAAATGGCCATTAAAGTAATCTAAATCCTTGGGCACAAATAAACTTAATTGATAACCTTGCTCGGTTTGCTCACATTTAAGTAGTTGCGGCTGCGTTTTAATCAACTTTGTCAAAAAGGTGCTCCAATGCTTTTAAGTTTAATTTAGCTTGGCTGTTATAAGGTAACTGCTCTATAAAACGCCACTTTTTAGGCGTACAAATGCGCTCAAAACGTGTTAGTGCATGCTCTTTTAAAAGCTTATTAGTGGCTAATTTACTTTCACTTTGTAAATGTTTTACCCCTTGCTGGCTAAGCACAACTACCGCACCTATTACTTGCCTTGCCCCAGGTAATACAATTACTTTAACGTCGTTTACCCACTCACTGCTTGCTAGGTGGTGTTCTAGTTCATCCAAACTGAGGCGTTTTTCTTCTAATTTTATGATTCGGTCTAATCGACCAAGCAGTTTAAATTGACCACTTTTAAGCACCAAACCTCTATCGTCAAGCGGGTAATCTTTGTGGTTCACTAACGGTGAATTTAAAAGGAGTCTATCGTTTGTGCCAACACTCATTTTTATACCTGAAAACGGCTGCCACGAGCTCACGTTTTCAAGCGAGGTAACTTGTCGATACGCTATACCACCGGTTTCGGTACTGCCAAACACTTGTGTTATTGGTTTATTTAACTGACTGAATAGCGATACTGCATCTTCGTTTGCCAGCGGCCCACCAGATGAAAATATCCATTGTAAGTGAGATTTTTGTTCAATTAATACGTTGTCTGCGCGTAATCGTTTTAGCTGTGCTGGGCTAGAAATTAACACCACTTGTTCAGCGCCCTTGAGCTTGGCGGCTATATGCTCTGGGTAGTGCAGTAAATCGGTATCAACGACATGTCCGGTACTAAGTGGCCATAACAACCTAAATAGCAGCCCGTAAATATGCTGATGCGATACGCTAGCAATAAACATTGGCATACATTTTAACGCATAACTGCTTGATAAAATGCTCAGCTCTTTGTTAATTGTTTGCCACGACTTTACAATTGGCTTAGCTTTACCTGTTGATCCCGAGGTGTAAAAAACCAAGTTCCCTTCTTTGGGCCAAACAAGTTGCGCTAAAGGAAAAAAGCCAGGCTGTTCAGGCAAGTTTTCTATATTGATAAAGTCTATACCCAGTGGTTCGACAAGCTCTGAGTCACCTAAAAAACAAGGCGTTTGCTGTAGTAAGGCTTTGAGTGTTTCGGGTTGACCATTAGGTGGCAGTATAACCGTGCAACCGCGCAAGGTGAGTGCCATTAAACTCACCGCAAACTTATAAGTGTTAGTGCTATATAACACCACAGATGTGGGCGCTGTGGCCGGTGAATACTTAGCTAATAGCCGATTAACATCGCTAACAAACTGGCGTTGTGTCACTGCCTTATTTTCATGATTAAAGCACACACTAACATTATTACTTTGAAATACTTTACTTTGAAAGGTACTAAACACGCGCTTTCCTTTTTACTTTTAGCCTGACTAGCCACTCTAAGGCAAACAACACGCCCATAGCTACATAGGCAATCACACCATTATAAAAAGCCCACACTGCCAAACTAGCAAACAGGCTGGTATATAAGGCAATACCACCATTAACTATAAAAAAAACGCACCACAACTGAGTTACTTTTTTAGTGTATTGCACACCTTGCTCATCGAGCTTAGGCTCAGTGATGCGGGCAAAGGTTTCTATTATTGATGGCCCTTTATAAAGTGAGTAGCTAAACACGAGCAACATCACAGTGTTAATAATCACCGGGTATAAACGTAAACCCACATCACTGTCGAACACTTTTGACAATACGATTGCTATCACAGCTAAAAATGTCGCTGGCTTTAACCACGGCATTTTGTCAAATAATGCTTTGCTTAACCACAAGCGTAGTGCAAGCAAAAATAATAATACGATCGATAGCAGTTGGCTATTAAACTGCGTCAGGCCCACATACACAATAACTGGGTAGCAGGCCAAACAAAGCATAATAAGGGTGGTTAATAAGGCTTTAAGCATTTATTTAGTTAACGAGCTTTTCTATTTCGCTAACTACATTTTGCACAGTACGTACTTGCTTAAATGCATCAGGATCAATTTTTTTACCGGTGATTTCTCTTAGTTTTACTACCAAGTCAACAGCGTCAATGCTGTCTAAATCAAGGTCTTGATATAAGTTGGCGTCTAGGTTTATGTCGGCTGGGTCTATCTCAAAATCGTTTTCTAAAATGCCGTGTAATACATCATAAATTTCAGCAGCGGTTTTCATTGTTATTCCTATATATTTTTATAATTTAAGAACGCGCTTGTTCTATAAAGTGTGCTAAAGAATTCACCGAGGCAAAGTGCGCTTTTGTTTGCTCTGAATTGGCATCTATTTTCACATCAAATTGTTTTTTTATTGCCAAACCAAGTTCTAGTGCATCTATGCTATCGAGCCCTAAACCATCAACAAATAATGCTTCATCATCAGCAATGTCTGCAGTTGTCATATCTTCTAGATCAAGGCTGGATATAATTAATTGTTTAATTTGTACTTTTAATTCAGTCATAAATTGCTCAGTTCTTCTGTAAAATAATGTTGTAAGCTGTTAGTTAAATGCCGAGATTGTATAGCGGGTGTGTCACTAACATAAGGCAGGTTACTGTTAAACTGCTTGCTGGCCAGCTGCAAGCTAAAGTGCGCTTGATAAGGCGCTACTTTATACCAAGGTGTACCCTTGGTTAAGGTATTAGGCTGCATTTTTATTAATACTGTAGCGATTGGCACATTACATCTAAGTGCTATATTGGCCGCTCCTCGTTTAAAATTAAGTGCAGTATGGGGCTGTGAACGTGTGCCTTCAGGAAAAACTATTAAGTTATTTCCTTTGCTTATACTGCGCTCACATTCACGTAATAAACCTTCTGGATCTTCGTTACTTATATAACCAGTACTTTTAATTACACCGCGCATAAAGGGGTTTTTAAATAAATGGGCTTTTACTACGCAATCTGCATTTTTAATCACAGATATAAGCACAACCACATCAATTAAAGAGGGGTGATTGGCAAGTACTAATTTTCCGTTTAAATTAGCAAGCTGGGTTTTGTCTTTAATATTAAAACGAATAACGCCTGTGTAATGCATTAATCCAACAAAAAATTTAAAACAGTAATGTACTGTCGCTCTTGCTCTGTTTTTACGGGTGTTTACATCTGCTTCTAATACGTTTTGCAGCGGAAAAACCACTAATGTTAGTACTAAACCACCTATGCCAAACACGCTAAAACAAACACCGGTTGCAAGCACACGCCAACAAAGCCCTGTTATTCTTATAATGTGTTTAATCATGGTAGGTAAGTTGCCAATGATGAGCCAGTGTAGTGTGGGTTAATATCGCACTTTTTTTATCGTGTAGGGCTTTAGCACCTTGCAGGCTCATTGGTAAGTTACTACTTTTTGCAGCAGGGTTAAGTACTTTATTTAAACTAAAACACGGCTCATTTGCTTGAGCAAGGCGCACTATCATAGCAATGGAATGAGTAATTTGTAGCTCGTCAGCAAATTGGTTATATATATCGGGGAGGATTTCATCGCTATGGACTACTAACATGTACGGCTCATTGCTATCAACAAGGCGAATGTAGGCCTCTACAATTGCACACATAAAACTCTCAGCCCCTGCTGCAATAGCATTCATTGCACTGGTATTACTTTTTATAATACTAAAAAGTCCGGCTGCGGCATTATGCACACTCAGGCCAAAACCTGTGGGCGATAATGGTTGCTGATTAACTATATCAACTAATAAATTGGCTGTTTTATGAAAGTCCCCGTGGCGCGATGAGAACACCGCCGATAAATTAGTATACTGATCAGCGCTACTTACTTGCTGAGCACTGTGTAATACCATTTTGCTAAAACGAGTCATACGCCGGCGTTGCATAGGTGCAACCCAATCAAGTGTTATAGGCGAGTTATCATACCAATGATCGCTTTCTATTTGTCGCTGTTCTGGCTGGATCCATGTAGCGAGTTGTTCAACAACAAATTTCACAAATATACATATTTAGTTAATGATAGGACGCAGGATCTTACATTTTTTAACAAAAAAAGTAAAATAAACAATAAAAAAAGCCAGCGCTGAATTTTCATTCAGCGCTGGCTAATAATTCTATGATATTAAAAAGAATTCTTGTTCATTTATGCAGCGAGCATGGCCACCAACAACATCACTTGCGCTTAGCTGATTAATCAACTTTTCACCTTGTTGTTGCTGTGCGTCGTTAAGGGGTAAGTAAGGTAATCTAAATACCGGTTCAACTGCCTCAGTCATCATGAGTGCAGTATTAATCGCAATTGGATTTGGCTCGCAAAACAACCAATTTATTAATGGTTGTAATGACGTATTTAGCGCAGCATTTGGCGCATCCATTAACTGGCGAAACAATTCTGGCATAAGATTAGAACTAACCGAAATAACCCCATGAGCGCCATGAGTATGACGAGCATCGTGGCTTTCATCATCATTACCCGACCAACACGCTATGCCTTGCTTCTCATAATGAGCTATACGTTCGTTACCACCACACTCTTTAACACCAATAAAATGTTCGTGCTTTGCTAGTGGTTCAATAATATCAGGCGTTAAGTCTTGTCCTGTACGCCCCGCTACGTTGTAAATAAATGCAGGGCCAATATCAAGAACACGCTTTAAATGCTCTTTTACACCCGCAATAGAGGTGCGCCCATAGTAAGGGTTAATTTGCAACGCAGCATCCATACCACTGGCAAAACCATATTTAGTGGCTTTAATCGCTTCTCGGGTATTATTACTGCCCGTATTACCTACAATTACTAGCTTACTGCTAAACTTATTTACGCTATGCGCTATGAGCATTAAGTGCTCTTCCCAGTTCATTAACTGGCCTTCGCCGGTAGTGCCGCCTACAACGATACCGTCAACCCCAGCTGCTATTTGTAACTCAACAAGGCGATCGTATGTTGCAAGGTCAATTTCGCCACTCGATAAATAAGGTGTTTTAATTGCTGTAATAAGACTTGCTTGTTTAATTTGTTCTAGGCTGCGCATAAAAAATCATTCTTTATAAAACTTGCGCTATTTGTACCATATTTATGTGTGCTTTTGCAGCTGTAAACGCATATTTTGTAATAAAATGGCTTGTAATATTAAGTTTGATAATACAAAATGAACAACTGTATATATAAACAGTGTTTGTATTTTTAATATTAGGCGAGCTTTTATGCGTTTATCTCAGTACTTAACAACCCATTTTTATCATACCGACGAGCTATGCCAGGCACTCAATATTGATGCAGATAAGCTTGAGCATTGGCAACAGCAAAGTGTATTTCCTAAGCCTAGTTATTGTATTAAAAACCAACTAAGTTGCAGCTCATACTCGGGTTTGTACGAATGCGAAGAGTACGACGATTATTACCCACGAGGTTGTGTAAACTGGGGCCAAGGGCTGATAAAACAAAAAATCGATTCATCCAGCCAGGCATTTAATTACTTTGCCCAGCAATATACCGCCAGCTTAACCAAACTTGCTCAGCAAGGGTTTGAATTTAACGAAGAGCTATTTGGTTGTGAAATAGAAGAACATGTTCAACAAGTATGGCAACAATTTTTGTGCAGCAAATATGGCGTGCTTACTCAAAATGGCTTAATAGACGAAATAGTGGCTGTTGATATAGGCCGCCTGGTGGTTGATGACATAACCGAATTACGCAGTAAAGCGGGGTTAGATCAAGATGAGCGTGCAAAACTGCACCCCGCTATAAAGTTACTCAACCGGGCTTTGAGCCATGGTGCCGATCACGAAAAACAACACACACTTAGAACTCGCTATATAGATACCCTTATTTTAAAATACGACTTATCGATAAAGTAATTATTAATGTACTACTACTTTAAGATTAACTATGCCAATTTATAATTAACGAATATACGTATAGCGGCCAGTAGCTTAAGAAAATACAGCCTATAGGATTAGTGTTTGTTTGCGTTACAGCACCCTCAATACAAGTATTCCTATATAAAGTATGTAACAAAGTCAGATGATCAAAGTGCTATGCGTAAAACTAAACTTAAAATAAAGCTTGATATCCGCCAGAGGTTGCTGTTAAAGTACGTCGCATCGGGTTGACAGAAAGCCCTGTTTATTTGTAAGTACCACGTTGTTATTAGTAATAATCCTTCGCGCTATCCTCAGTTAAATATATGTTTTCTTACTCTTTACATTGCCTTATATAGGGCGCACTTTAATTTTTTAGGATACTACTATGTCTACAACAACTGGTTCAGTTAAATGGTTTAATGAAGCAAAAGGTTTTGGTTTTATTGAACAAGAGTCTGGCCCTGATGTTTTTGCTCATTTTAGCGCAATTACTAGCGATGGCTTCAAAACATTAGCTGAAGGCCAACGTGTACAGTTTACTGTTACACAAGGTCAAAAAGGCCCGCAAGCTGAAAATATTGTTTGCATCTAAATTGTTTAATTTAATGGGTTAGTAATAACCCGTTAATGAATATTAGTTTGAAAGAAGTTCTGTTTATTTGTACGTACCACGTTGATATTAGTAATAATCCTTTGTGTTATCCTCAAGTTAAATATTTATTTTTTCCAGCTTAATCGCCTACTTTCAGGCACATTTTTTATTAATTTCTTAGGATACAATTATGTCTAATACAACTACTGGTACAGTAAAGTTTTTTAACGAAGCTAAAGGTTTTGGTTTTATCGAGCAAGAATCTGGCGCAGACGTTTTCGCACATTTCAGTGCAATCTCTGGCGACGGTTTCAAAACTCTAGCTGAAGGCCAACGTGTACAGTTTACTGTTACACAAGGTCAAAAAGGTCCACAAGCTGAAAACATCGTTTGTATCTAAGATGTTTAAGTTGATGGGTTATTTATAACCCATCTATTTATATAAGTTTGAAAGAAATACTGTTTATTTGTAAGTACCACGTTGATATTAGTAATAATCCTTCGCGTTATCCTCAAGTTAAATATAGGTTTTTTCCGGCTCAATCGCCTATTTTCAGGCACACTTTTATTAATTTTTAAGGATATTATTATGTCTAATACAACTACTGGTTCAGTAAAATGGTTTAACGAAGCAAAAGGTTTTGGTTTTATCGAGCAAGAATCTGGCGCAGACGTTTTTGCACATTTTAGCGCAATTTCTGGCGACGGTTTTAAAACTCTAGCTGAAGGCCAACGCGTACAGTTTACTGTTACACAAGGTCAAAAAGGCCCACAAGCTGAAAACATCGTAGCTATCTAAGCTGTTTTAGCTGATGCGTTTTTAAAGCGCACTAAAAACCCACTCATAGCTTGGCTATAAGTGGGTTTTTTGTTTTTCTATACTTATATAGCATTGTTATTTAGCTTTCATAGCAATAAATAAGATTATTATTAGGCTAGTTTTGATGTTCGTATTGCCCACGATACACTTCAAATACTTTTAGTAATGTATGCTGCTCTTTAGTTAGATTATCAAACCAGTGATCAAATAGATCATCGTTATCCTGTTCACTTAATGCCATATATTGGGCAAGTAACTCAATAATATCATTATGGGTGCAAGTTAAGGGGTTTACTTGTTGTGCTAAAACACTATGGTCGCGCTCTTTTAGAGTATCCATTACTCCTTGATCTATTTGTTGTTGTTTTTGTATTGCGTCGCTCATATGTTACCTCTGAGATCTACTGTTTATGCTATTTTTAACGAATGTAATTATAGTTATAACAGGCTAAACGCCAATAGCCAGCACTTTTGGTTTAACTGCTCACTTTTTGATTTGTTTGCATAAATAGCCAGCAATTATGGTTTTTAAATGCTTATTAAATAATTTTTTGAGTGGCTATAGATCCTGATGAATAAATGATATAATATCACATAACGTAATGCTGTTATGAGAATTTCCCTATTTTATTTATTAATGAGGTATAAAATGAAAGTATTAAGCTCACTTAAAAGTGCTAAGCAGCGTGCAGGGTGTCAAGTTGTAAAACGTAAAGGACGCGTGTTTGTGATTTGTAAGGAGAACCCGCGCTTTAAAGCTGTTCAGGGTATGAAAAAGAAATAGCATTTAACCACTATCACTTTATAAAGCAGTCACTCAGTGTTGTGTGCAACACAGAGTGACTTTATTTAACTAGTTATTTAACTACCACTGAAAATTCAGGTACTGCCTGAATTACTTTTTTCACGGTACATGTATTTACCGCGGCAACCAGTGCTTTTTTATACTTATCAGGGAATCCATCTGGGAGTGTTATCTCAATAGAAAATAACTTTTTACCATCTTCATCCACATTTTCGTTATTTTGCTTAAGTGACATCCCTTGTGTCGAAATATCGCGTTGTTGGCAAAACTTTCTTGCATAAAAACCTGCACATAACACCATACTCACTAAAAAGTAATCAAACGGTTCTGGGTGCTCTGCGTTGCCACCTGCAGCCAAACTCTGATCGCTTATCACTTCATGATCGCCAAATTTAGCACTGAGCTTTTGGCCATCTAACATTGCAACTGAAATTTCCATCGAGGGTCCCTTATTTTCCAAATAGTAATTCAAAAAAGCCTGGAGGCTCATGTAACTCATGGTACTTTTTACGTAAATTATCTATATTTTTTAGTGGCTGTTTAGCCGCACTCAAACCTTGCAGGTTAGCAGCTTGTTTTGCAAGCTCAGCCTGAGCAATGACTTTATCAAGCCCTTGTAATGATTGCTCTGGTTCTTTATAAAACTTAGCTGTTTTACTTATTTCCACTAACGAGATGAATTCATTAATCGCAAGGTTAAACTCGTCAATATTAGTCGCTTGCACTGCTTGTTTATATGCAAGCCCCGTGTTTTTCATATTAATTTCAAGGTCAACTGGCGCGCTGGCAATTGAGACTGATGACGTGAGTAAAATAAAAACAAAATAAAAGTACTTCATGATAAACCTTTCAATTAAAAACTCCGTCGATTATACCAATAATACGCTAGTAAGTAACCGCAAATGAAAGTGTGTAATGTTTAGCCTTGTTCGCTATGTAAAGCCCCTTTACACTTTAGATGCAAACTTAAAGAGTAAAGAGCGACTTTTTTGAGGAGCTTAGTAAACTCAACCTTGTTATAGCAAGCCACAGTAGCTGCTGACATAACATTTTAATTAATCAGCTTAAACTCCAAGCAACTAATTTCCCGTTGCTCGTTAAGTGTTACAAGGGCGTTTGCTGTTGATGCTAGTGTGTTTAAATTTTCTCGAGTGATACGCTCAAAATGAGCAATGAAGTACCTAAGTTGGGCGTCATTCATAGTGCCTGCACCTTGCCCTTTTAAGGTTATAAGCTTTTGCTCTTGCTCTTTTCGCCATGCATATACGGCAGCAAAACTAGGGGCTTTAAGCATCACTAAATAATCAACTTTAGCAAAAATGTTTAAATATTCTGTTTTTAAACAATTGTTCACATAGTTACGCCAAACACCTTGGCTATCTGCATTTTGCTCTAACTCATTTAATGGTGCAGTTAATGCTGATGCCGATTGTGCCTTACTACCTACGCACCACCCTTCTAAAATAATAATATCGACAGCGGCATTATTACGCGGCCACTCGTTATGTGGTGCACTGTCATCTAAATGCTTATTAAAATGAGGTAGAGGCACACCACTGTGCCCTGCTAGTAACTTCTCAAGTGTGCTTTTCATTAAAGCTACATCGTGCGTGCCGGGTACACCGCGAGTAGCAAGTAGCGGGTGTACATTTTTTGCAAGCTGCAGTCGGCGCTGCTTAGTAAGGTAAAAGTCATCAATAGAAAGTGCTATGCTATTAAACGAACTATTTTTTGCCAACCAAGTTACTAAAAAATCAGCCAACGTAGTTTTACCCGAGCCTTGGCTGCCATTAATAGCAACAAATAACGGAGTATTCGTTTTTTTAGCGTGCAATATATTTTTTGCTACCGGAATAAAAAACTGTTCACACTGCTGTTGATAGCTTATTGGTAATTGATGTTTTGCTAAAAAATCACTGATATCCATATTTCTATTGCGCCTTTATTTTAGATAAAAAAATAGCGCATATATATGCGCTATTAGGTTAGTTTAACTTATCTATAAATTTAAGCTGCGGTTTTCTTCTCGGCTTTTGGTAACACTAAGTTTAGCACTATGCCTAAAATAGCGCAGAGGCTTACGCCTTCTAGGCTAAACTGACTACTGCCAATATGCATTCCACCAATACCACAAATCAAAATAAGCGCTACTATGCTTAAATTACGCGGTTCGCTTAAATCATCCCCAGATTTAACTAAAGTGTTTAATCCGATCACTGCAATTGAGCCAAACAATAAAATCATAATGCCGCCCATAACCGGCACTGGAATTGTTTGTAAACTTGCGCCCATTTTAGCTATAAAGGCTAAAGTAATGGCAATAATTGCAGTCCATATCATCACTTTTGGGTTAAAGTTTTTAGTTAGCATTACTGCACCGGTTACTTCTGAGTAAGTTGTGTTTGGCGGCCCACCAAACAATGATGCTGCTGAGGTAGCTAATCCGTCGCCAAATAGAGTGCGATGTAGCCCTGGTTTTTTCAAAAAATCTTTATTGGTAACTTGGCTAATCGCCATCATGTCGCCAATATGCTCAACAGCGGGAGCAATCGCCACCGGCACCATAAACAAAATGGCTTGCCATTTAAACTCAGGTAAAACAAAGTTAGGCACAGCTAACCACTGTGCGTTAGTTACGGCGTCAAATTGCACCACGCCCATAGCAAGCGATAAACTATAACCTGCTACCACTCCTGCTAATATTGGAATAAGTTTAAATACACCCTTACCCCATACCGCTAATATAAGCGTAACCACTAAAGAAAATAATGAGATGTAAATAGCGCTATCATAAGCAATAATTTGCGTGCTGCCGTCACCACTTTTGCCCATGGCCATGTTTACCGCAACCGGTGCTAAAGCTAGACCTATAACCATAATAACCGGCCCGACTACTATTGGGGGTAGTATTTTATGTAGCGTTTCAGTGCCTTTAAATTTAACTAAAAAGCTCAATAGCATATAAGCAAAACCAGCCGCCATTAAACCACCCATAGTGGCAGGTATGCCCCACATTTGTATTGAGGCAATAATCGGTGCAATAAAAGCAAACGATGACGCTAAAAATATGGGTACTTGGCCTTTAGTAACAAACTGAAATAATAGCGTACCTAAGCCCGCAGTAAAAAGAGCAACACTTGGATCAAGCCCTGTTAACAGCGGTACTAATACTAATGAGCCAAATGCTACAAACAACATTTGCGCACCAGTAAGTATCGTTTTTATTGAGAACATGGCATTGTTTTTCATCGTATCGTTTTGCACTATTTTCACTTAAACCGTACCGAAAATTTTATCACCTGCATCACCTAAACCAGGCACAATATAGCCTTTATCGTTTAAGTGACTGTCTACCGATGCGGTATATATTTCTACATCTGGATGGGCAGCTAATGTTTTTTCAACCCCTTCAGGAGCTGCAACTAATACAATTACCTTGATTTCTTTACAGCCTGCTTTTTTAAGCATATCAATAGTGGCAATCATAGTGCCGCCTGTTGCAAGCATAGGATCTATCACTAAGCTTAAACGCTCATTAATATTACTTACTAGCTTTTCAAAGTATGGAATTGGCTCTAATGTTTCTTCGTTTCGCTCAAGGCCTACAACACTTACTTTGGCAGCCGGCAATAACTGCATCACACCGTCCATCATGCCTAAGCCCGCACGTAAAATAGGCACTACAGTAATTTTTTTACCTTTAATATGCTGCACATTTAACTTTGTGCCATCCCAGCTGGTAATTTCGTTATCTTCTAACGGTAGGTTTTGAGTTGCTTCGTAGGTTAATAATGTACCTACTTCTGAGCACAATTCACGAAAGCTTTTAGTGCTAATTCCATGGGAGCGCATTAAGCCTAATTTATGTTGAACAAGGGGATGAGTTATAACGTGAATAGCCATATTAAAAAAACCTAGTGATAAAATTTGCGATATTTTATAGTAAAAAAGTGCATTTGGCCTGCAGTTTTCGTTAAGTTTTCACAATTGCTGCCAAATAACATTATTTTGCCTGATATTAAGGCAATATATCTAATTCAAGCGTTAATTAAATGTGTTTTTTTAACTCACTATTTACGTGAAGCAACATGTAACTGTTTATTTTTTTATGCTCTGGACTCCACCCTGCTAAAAAACGATAAAAATCGGCCCATGCAATACTCCATAAATTGCGCCAATCGTTAATCACTTTACTTGCCTCTACCTTAGGATGATAAACGCCTAATGCTAACTTCAATTCGCTAAAATACCACTCTAAACAACTATCAGCATGCTGATGCAATTGTGTTTCGTTAAAGCAGCTTGTCATAAAATACATCACGTCTATAACCCCAACACCAGCACCTACATATTGAAAGTCGTACCCTAGCACGTGCTGCTGTTTGTTTATGGCAAAATTTGCCAGCTTGGCATCACCATGAATTACTGTTTTATATGCACTATTGCATAATGTCGTATTTAGCTTAGCTGCAACCTGCTTAATAGCTGATTGCTGGAGCTTTGTAAGCTCATCGGGACGCGTACTTAAATGCCAATAATTGCCCTGTGGCCATAGCTTTTCAGCCGCGTGAGTAACAGCTTCAATTGTTAAATTAAACGCATGAAAATGCGCTAACCATTTAATAACCTCGCGATAGTCTTGAGGCAAAGCTTGTACATAGCCCTGCTGGGTAAAATCGTTAAACGCCAGCACATATTGCTGATCATTTTGGATTGCGGCTAAACAGCCAATAGCAGCAGCGTTATTAGGTAACTGCTGGCTGCAATCATTATAAAAGTAGTATTCAACATTATAAGATTTACGCTTACGATTAACAGCAAACGCCGTTTGTTTAATCTTTGGGTGATTTATAACCTCAGGAATATTCACCGCCTTTATAACACACGCCTGTCCGTCAAGCTCACAAGCCACTATGCTGCCACAACCACTCCACAAAGAAGTCAGCGTAGCCCCCACTTTTATCTGTTTAAACTGTTGCTGTAATAAAGAAAGGTAAAAAGCCATAGCCGCACTTAATATTAATAAATTTTAGTTAGTTTAACGCAAAGCGTTGTTATTATAAAAAGTGTTATTTAATAGTAAAAACTACTTAAGTGACAAAGAACAATTTTATTTATAAATTTATTTTCATTAACGTTAGCTATTACCTCTATTCATCTTTAAATCAAAAAACAGAAAACAATTAGCAGCATTGCTTTTGCATTCAATACTGTATTAAATTTACAACTAAAATGAGCTGCAATGCTCAATACACGCTCACATACCGCTCACAATTAGTATGATAAGTATCCCAACCACACCACCATTGCAAATAACTCAATAAATACAATAACTTAATATTAGACACTTGCTTTTGTATGCGCTATTCTCTCGCCGATTTCATCTCTATAACATCATACATGCTGCTTACTTGGTGTAACGGGCTAAATTTTTTAGTCGTTAAAACCTGAATATGCTTTATGAGAATTATCTTTAAATCGTACTTTTAAAATATCAAAATAGGAAAAATAATGAAAAAAACATTCCAGGGAACTTTGCTGCTATCTTCTTTATTACTAGGCTCTTTTGTACAAGCGAATGAGCTAGAACCAGTACCTCAAAAACATTGGAGTATTGGAGCGGGTGCTTACGCGTTCACATTAGCCAATGACAATAGCTCAAGCGAAGATTTGGATTTTAGTGGTTTTAATATAGCTGCTGGTTATGCTGTTAATAATCACTTTCAAATTAGAACTACCTACTTCTCATTAGAAAATGACGATTTTTCAGCGATAGAAAGTGATGGATTCGACCTAATGGCTTACGGTGGTGTGGGTTTGTCTAAAAAAGGCTTTAGGGGCTATGGCGGTGCTGGTTTCTTTTCAGATAAGTGGAGTGCCTTGGGTGAAAATGAGACTATGTCAGGCTTTCAACTTGGTGGCGGCTTAGGCTACAACTGGGGCCCTGCGGCTTTAGATTTTGTTTTAACTCTACGCCAAGCTGATGAATATGAAGATTTTATGTACCGCACAGGCACCTACGTTGCTGTATCGGGTAACTTAACTATTTCTTATTTATTTTAAATAGCTCCTCATTAAGTTACAAAAAGCCCCTCAATTAACTTTTGGGGGCTTTCTTTAAAAACGTAAAAAGCGCCCAAACTACAGGCGCTTACATTGTTGAATTTATTTACACTGGGTGGTTACTGATTTACAACACTTTTAAGTGGGTTAACCGGTTGTGCGTTGTCGTCAAGTAAGTTCATATCAAAATCGAACTCATCTACACGAATCGCTTTTTCACGCTTAGTGTTGTAATCAATAAGCTGAGTATGTTCAGCCGCTGTAATTACATTAGCCGAAAGTGCGTTATCAAGTGTGATTGAAAAACGAATACCCGCTTTAATTGTTTTAGCACGCAGTGCTTTTTTAACTTTAGCCAACTCACCAAGCGATGCCATTTTAGCTTTGTACGCTTGCTCGTTAATGTAATGCCCATCACCTTTAACTGGCTTAACTAAATGCGTAATTTGCGCTTTAAAGGCCGTATCTAGCTGAGCTTGCTTAGCTAATTCACGAATTAAGTCGTCGCTAATTTTTGGCATTTTAGTTGAGTAGTTCATGGTAATAAAACGCATGAACTTACGCGTACCACTTGCAGGGAAGTTATCTAAAAACTTGTGCAGCGCTTCTTCAGCACTTTGTAGTGCAAAGCGAGTGGCATAATGAAAATACGGTGCTGCTTGCTCACGTTCACTGCTTGATACTTTTTGCTCGTAGTATTTAATTGACGCCATTGCCGCGTATAAAAAGCTCATTACATCACCTAAACGTGCCGACAACATTTCTGCTTGCTTAAGCTTACCGCCAAGTACAAGTAGCGAGAAATCTGCATATACAGCTAATTTAGCTGACAGTTTATGTGCTGCTTTTTCGTATTCACGTACTTCTGGTAACGTTGAGCTTGCACCCGCTGTAAATGGTAATACACCCAAGCGGAACGCACGTAAGCTGTTTGCTACGCTGTAACTTACTGTTTTACGTAAAATACGGTTAAATTCTTTATCTGCATTTTTATCTTCGCTATGAATTGATTCAACCATAGATTGTAAGTATGGATGACAACGCATTACACCTTGACCAAAGATCATCAGGTTACGAGTAAGAATATTCGCGCCCTCTACCGTAATGGCAATTGGCTGTGCTACATAACCGCTTGCTAGCGTGTTTTGTGGGCCATTTTGAATTGCTTTACCCGCTTGAATATCCATTGCTGAGTCGAGTACATCACGGCCCAACTCAGTCATGTGGTATTTAGCAATTGCAGTTACTACCGATGGTTTTAAGCCCATGCCTAAGCCTTCAGTTGTAAGCACGCGCATTGCTTCTTGTAGGTATGTTTTACCTGCAATATCGGCAAGCTTTTCTTGAATACCTTCAAACTGGCCTATTGCTAAACCAAATTGCTCGCGCACAGCCGCGTACTCAGATGCTGATTTAAATGCAACTTGCGCCGTACTTACACCCAGTGCTGGTAATGAAATACCACGCCCTGCGCCTAAACAACTAACTAGCATTTGCCAACCGCGACCAATGTTTTTCTGGCCACCAATGATAAAGTCCATAGGTACAAATACTTTGTTACCACGCGTAGTACCGTTATAAAAACGAATATTCATAGGATCATGGCGATTACCTAACTCTACACCCGGGTGCTCTTTAGGAATAAGCGCACAGGTAATACCTAGGTTTTCTTTACCGCCAAGCAAACCATCAGGGTCAACAACTTTAAATGCTAAGCCCAATACAGTCGCAATAGGCGCCAGTGTAATGTAACGCTTGTCCCACGTAATTTCTAAACCTAGTACTTCTTCGCCGTTGTACATGCCTTTAGTAACTGTACCTAAATCTGGAATGCCACCTGCATCAGAACCCGCTTCTGGGCTAGTTAATGCAAAACATGGAATGTCTGTACCATTTGCTAAACGTGGTAGGTAGTGTGCTTGTTGCTCTTGCGTACCAAAATGTAGTAATAGCTCACCTGGGCCTAACGAGTTAGGTACCATTACTGTTACCGCTACTGCAGAGCTTTTAGTGGCAATAGTGGCTACAATTGTTGAGTTAGCGTATGGGCTGAACTCTAAACCGCCAAACGATTTAGGAATGATCAGCGAGAAGAAACGCTCTTTCTTTAAAAAGTCTAAAATGTAATCCGGTAAATGAATGCCATTTTGAATTTCGGTGTCATCAATCATACCCAACAAGTCTTGCAGTGGGCCATCAATAAAGGCTTTTTCGTCTGCGCTTAATACTGCAGCTGGCACGGCGCGTAGTGCACTAAAGTCAGGTTTACCTTGATAGATAGACCCTTCTAACCATACATCGCCGGCGTCTAGCGCTTCTTGTTCAGTAATTGAAATACTTGGTAATACTTTTTTTAATTTTGTACGTAAACTCATGATTGAACTCATCCGACCAGATAATAATAACTACATTACGTCATAAAAATTCGATTAGATCAATTACTCTATGCAAATAATTAACAGTTTTTTCAATTTATTTTCTTTACGTGAACGTAAACTGTTTAAACACAAGGGCTTACGGCTATACGCTGAAAAACATTATTTTTCTTTATCTGGCTAATTAAACAACAAAACTTAGCTAAATCACGCCTTAAAGATAAAGCGACTTTAACGGGCATAAAAAAACGCAGCATAATTATATGCTGCGTTAATTAGTATCCGCTCAATTATAAAATTAACTAAGTGCTTATTTTAACCACTTGTTTGCCGGTAAAACCGCCGTCTAATTGTTTATGCAGTGCTGCTGATACTGCTTGTGCGTTAAAGTCGACAGCTGTAATTTCGGGTGTTTTAATGTCACCACTCAAAGCACCTTCTATTAATAAGTTACCCATAAAACTTAAACGTTGCTGGGCACATAAACTATTTGCCAACCAAGCACCTCCTAAGGATACAACACCAATATTGGGTGCTCGACGATACATTAGCTCTTGTTCAAAATGTGGCAATGGGTTTAAACAAGCAATTCGCCCACAAAAACGCATTAGTTCTATATTGCGTATTGTAGAGGCGCCACCAACGGTGTCTATTACCGCATCAAAGCCTTGTGGGCCAAGCTCTCGGCGAATTTTTTCGCATAAGTCTTTATCGTGGTAAGCAAATACCACATCAGCGCCTAATTGTTTTACCAATTTATGATTACGCTTAGCTGCTGTGGTAAATACGTCGGCACCGCGCTGCTTTGCAAACTGAATGGCAAACTGCCCTACAGCCCCTGCGCCACCGTCAATTAATACGGTATCGCCCTCGGTAATATTAATTTTATCTAGGCTTATAAGTGCAGCCATACCGGCACAAGGTAAAGTAGCCGCCATATCGCCTGCAAGCTCAGCAGGAACAACCGATACAGCATAGTTAGCTACTTTGGTATATTCACTCAACGCCCCTTGATCGCCAATACTGGCATGCCACATTACACGCGTGCCAACGCCCGGGAAAACACCTTTACCAGCCTTTACCACTACGCCAACGGCATCAAGCCCTAAAATATGTGGATATTGCCACTTACAAAAACCCGATTTAGCAAACAAGCCATCAACTGGGTTTAAGCCAACATATTCAACTTTAATAAGCAGCTCGTTGTCTGCACACTCAGGAACAGCGTACTCAACATCGGCTAAACAAATTTTTTCATTAGGCTCAGGCAATACAATTGCTCGCATAGTCTGCGGTAGCGTATATTGCGGTGAAATATCAGTATCAGACATCAAAAAACTCTACTGGTTAGTATTATTTAACGCATAACTCCATCGCCCGTTAAATGATTGGTAAGCATTTACTTTAGCGAGCAGTGATGAAATCGTTGAATCAACAGCATTTTCTTGAGCTATTAGAACATCCCGACGCGCATCTAACAACTCTAAGTAAGGAATTTGCCCTTCTTCGTACATTGCTTGCGCTTGTAAAAATGCATTATTAGCAAACTGATAACGCTGCTCAGCAAAGCTCTTTTGCTGAGCTTGGTTGACCAACAATTGCAAAGAAAGTTCACTTTCGCTCAGCGCTTGGAGTATCACTTGTTGATAATCGCTATAAGCCGCTTGAGTTAAAAGTTGCTGTGCATCGCGCTGCGCTATGAGTGCCGGGTAGCTCAGTATTGACCACTGAATTTGCGGAGCCACCTGCCATTGCTGCTGTGTATCACTAAAGCTATTACTACCAATACTAAGCACGCCTGCAAAACCACTTAAGCTTATATCTGGTAATAACGCTTTACTTGCAGCAACACTTAAACTATTTGCTTGGCTAAATGCATAAAGTGCTTGGCTAATATCGGGCCTAAGTGCGATAGATTCATTAGCATCATTTAACGATACGGTAAATTTATGCTCTAAAATGGCTTGCTCATTAGTGAGTTTAACATTTTGTGCTAGCCGTCCGCTAAGCACAGCCAGTGTAGATAAATCACGATACTTAGCGTATTCAATTGCCGGCATTAGTGCTTGTTGTTGCTTAAGTTGTGCCATAGTACGGTTTAAATCAAGCTCGTTTGCTACGCCTTCATCAACCTGGGCTTGAAGTACCGCAATACTTTGCTCTAGTGCGTCTATTTGCAACGTAACAATGTGCTGCTTTTGTACATTACCTTGATAGCTCACAAAGCCTTTAACAACCGACGAAACCACTTCAATTTGCAATAAACGCACTTGCTCGGCTTGGCTCATGGCCGATGCATTCGCTGCATCAACCAATGCCGTAATACGACCAAATAAATCGAGCTGCCAATTAAGTGCTAAATTAGCACTCGATTGACGACTGTTAGTATCGCCTAAACCACTGCGCTGCGCGCCAATTTCTACCCCGCCTTGCGGTAAATACTGCGCTTGTTGCTCACCTAAGCGCGCCAAGGCGCTTTTAAGTACTAACTGACTGGTTTGTAAGTTGTGGTTATTGGCTAATGCGTCTGTAACCAACTGATTTAACTGAGCTGATTCTAGCTTTTGCCACCAGTTTGTCTCATCAATATTATTAAGCTCGCTGGCTATATTGGCACTAGCTATAAACTCACTAACCACGTTTTGCTCGCTGGCAGCGTCAATTTTAGCGGCGCAACCCGATAACATAGCAGCAATTAATATAGCGCTTGTGGTAAGCGACGTTTTAAGGCTTTTTTGCACTAATTTAGTCATGTGATACCTGCTGTACTTTTTGCTTTTTATTAGCTACTAACATATAAAATACCGGGGTAAATAATAAGCCGAACACGGTTACTCCTATCATGCCTGCAAATACAGCATTACCCATAGCGTGGCGCATTTCAGCTCCCGCACCCGTTGCTAATACTAATGGTACAACGCCCGCGGTAAAGGCTATTGAGGTCATTAATATGGGGCGTAAGCGCATTCGACATGCCGCTAACATGGCATCTAAATGTGATAAACCGGTTTCGTGTTGATCTTTGGCAAACTCCACCATAAGTATCGCGTTTTTAGAGGCCAAAGCCACCAGCACAATTAATGCAATTTGCGTAAATATGTTGTTGTCTGAGCCCACAAACCACACCCCAATTAGCGCCGAAAATATGGTCATAGGTACAATCATTATAATTGCCAATGGTAAACGTAGGCTTTCGTATTGTGCAGCCAGCACCATAAATACCAGTAGTACCACTAACGGAAATACATACACCATAGTATTACCCGCAAGTACTTGCTGATAGGTTACTTCGGTCCACTCGTATTCAATACCTGAAGGTAGCGTATCGGCAAGTACTTTTTCAATCGCAACTTGCGCTTGGTCTGAGCTATAACCTGGCGCTGGGCTGCCATTAAGTTCTGCACTTGGGTAGCCGTTGTAATGCATTACTCTGTCTGGGCCTATGGTAGGAGTTACCGTTAACACTGATCCTAATGGCACCATATTACCCGCACGATTTCGTACTTTTAAATGCAATATTTGTTCTGGATCAACGCGATAATCGGCGTCAGCTTGCGCATTGACTTGGTAAGTACGGCCAAATAAGTTGAAGTCGTTTACATACACTGAGCCTAAATATATCTGTAGCGCATTAAACACTTCATCCAGTGGTATGCCTTGAATAAGCGCTTGTTCACGGTCTATATCTATATCCATTTGTGGTACTTGAATACGAAAACTTGAGTACAGGCCAACTAATGCAGGGTCTTGTTGCGCTTTGGCTATTACCGCCTGTAGGCTATTAAATAATGCTTCAAAGCCTTTGTTTGCTCTATCTTCAATTTGTAATTTAAAGCCACCTGTGGTGCCTAAACCTTGAATAGGCGGCGGCGGAAATACCGCTACAAATGCTTCGTCAATTGCTGCAAAGCGCTGATTAAGTTGCGCTGCAATTGCCATGGCAGATAGGCTAGGATCAGTCCGCTCACTAAAAGGAGCTAAGGGCGTAAATACAATACCGCTGTTAGGGCTGTTGGTAAAACCGTTAACCGATAACCCCGGAAAGGCAACCGTATGGGCAACGCCGGGCACTTCTAGCGCTATTTGTTGCATTTGTTTAATAACCGCTTCGGTACGATCTAGGCTCGCAGCATCAGGGAGCTGTGCAATCGCCACTAAATACTGTTTATCTTGCTGAGGAATAAAGCCACCGGGTACAGAGTCAAATAACTTAATAGTACCGCCCACTAAAGCAACGTAAGCAACCATGACCACCACGCTCATGCGGATCAGCTTTTGTACCAGTTTTTCGTAGCCTTTAGCGCCACGATTAAACACGCGATTAAAGGGTGCAAATAACCAACGGCCAAATAGTTTATTTAACAACCGCGTAAAAGCGTCTGGCTTTGCGTCATGGGGTTTTAATAATAATGCAGCGAGTGCTGGGGATAAAGTCAGCGAGTTAAAAGCTGAAATAATAGTAGAAATAGTAATGGTTAAGGCAAATTGCTTATAAAACTGCCCCGACAACCCGGTAATAAACGCCGTAGGAATAAATACCGCACTAAGTACCAAAGCAATTGCAATAATAGGGCCGGTTACTTCACTCATGGCAACGCGGGTTGCTTCAAGTGGCGACAGACCTTTTTCAATATTACGCTCAACGTTTTCTACCACTACTATGGCATCATCTACCACAATACCTATGGCCAATACTAAACCAAACAGCGACAAGGTATTGATAGACACTCCCAGCAACTGCATCACTGCAAAAGTACCAATGAGTGAAACAGGCACCGCAATCAATGGAATTATAGATGCACGCCATGTTTGTAAAAATACAATCACCACAATAACAACCAATGCGATTGCTTCTAGTAAGGTAGTAATTACTGCATCAATAGAGCCCCGTACAAATACTGTCGGGTCGTACACTATGTCGTATTCAACACCCGTAGGAAAGTCTTTCGCTAAACGTGCCATGGTTTCGCGTACTTGATCAGAGAGCTCAATTGCGTTAGAACCTGGGCGTTGAAATATTGGCATTGCCAGTGCTGGTTGGTTATCAAGCTCAGCGCGCAGTGCATAAGTGTCTTGCCCTAAATCTACACGGGCTATATCTGATAAACGGGTTAACTGCCCTTGCTCACCTACTTTAATAATAACTTGTTCAAATTCTTCAATACTGTTTAAACGACCTTTAACATTTAACAATATTTGAAACTGGCTGTCGTTCGAAATTGGCTGAGCGCCTAAGCTACCCGCAGCAACCTGCTGGTTTTGTGAGCGCAGCGCACTTATTACATCCGATGCGGTTAACTCGCGCGATGCTAAAGCATCGGGATTAAGCCACACACGCATAGAATATTTACCGCCACCAAACAGGCGAATATCACCTACGCCCGATAAGCGTGCTATTTCATCTTTAATATTTAAATCGGCATAATTTGATAGATACGCCGTATCGTGGGTGTTTTCAGGAGAATATAAATGCACCACCATGGTTAAGTCGGGCGATGACTTTTCGGCTACCACGCCTAAGCGCTGTACTTCTTGTGGTAAACGCGGCAATGCGCTATTTACTCGGTTTTGTACTTGTACTTGTGCTCGGTCTAAATCAGTGCCAAGCGCAAACGTCACCGTTAAGGTCATACGACCATCACTAGTGGCTTGTGAAAACATATACAACATGTTTTCGGTGCCATTAATTTCTTGCTCTAATGGCGTTGCTACCGTTTGTGCAATAACGGTTGGGTTTGCCCCCGGGTAACTGGCTGTTACCACTACGGTAGGTGGAACAACTTCCGGGTATTCACTTACTGGCAGTTGAAATAATGAAATTCCCCCTGCTATTAAAATGATTAACGACAACATCGCCGCAAATATTGGGCGCTGGATAAAAAAGTGCGAAAACTTCATCAATAAACCTTATTGTTTAGCGACTAACTGGTTGTTGCTATTACCTAAAGTAAATGCAATTCCACTGGTATCAATAGTGACGGTATTAGGAGAAATTGGCATACCAGGTCCGACGCGAGCGGGGCCATTTACAGCAATCACATCACCCTCTGTAAGGCCTGCAGTAATCGCGCGTAATGAGCCATAACGCTCTCCAACGGTTACTAATTTATATTGCAGAATATTGTTTTCGCCGACCGTAAGTACAAAGCGATTTTTTAAATCTGTACCTATTGCTCTATCTGGCACTATCACTGTTTCAGTAATTGCATTAGCGGCTAACTTAATACGCGCAAACGAGCCTGCACGTAACTGCCCGCTATTATCTGCAAACACTGCTCGCACGCGTAAAGTACCCGTAGCGGCGTTAATTTGGTTGTCAATAAAGTTGATGTAACCTGAATAAGCAAAATCATCTTGACCTACCTTTTGCATTACCACAGGTTGGCGGCTTGCTGCACTAACATCATTAAACGATGAATTCCAAGTGCGCTCGTCTATATCAAAATAAGCGTACATTTTTTCATTTGAAACAATCGACGTTAATACGCTTTGCCCCGCTAAAATATTATTACCTTTAGTAATATTAGCGCGCGAAATAATGCCATCTATAGGCGATACAACTGAGGTAAATTCTAAATCAAGCTGCGCCGATGTTAACTGTGCTTGTAGCGCCGCTAGTTGCGCTTCGCGTTGGCGCAGTGTTGAAGTACGTGCTTGTGCTTGCTCAGTTGAAATAGCTTTACGCTGCGTTAAGCGTACCGCACGGGTTGCTTCACTGCTTGCTTGTTCAAGCGCTGCTTTTGCACTGTTAACTTGCGCCTCAAGGCTGGCAACCTTGGCTGTAAATGAACGGTTATCTAATTGAAATAACACGTCGCCCTTATTTACCAAGTCGCCTTCGTTAAACTCGATGCTGTCGATAACACCCGATACTCGTGGCATTAAAGCAACTTCTTGAGGCGATTCTAAGCGAGTTGTGTAGGTGTGCCAGCTTTGTACCGGTTTAACAATAACCTTGGCAACATCTATTGGCTGATGTTGCGCTGTTGGAGCCGACTGAGCCGTGCTTTCATCGGCACAACTTGTAAGTGTTAAGGATGCTGTAGCCAGTGCTACAGCAATTAAATGTTTGTTCATTACGACGCTCCTTTATAATTAGCGTTGCATGGTACGGAACAATCGTGCTGACAAAAATAATAGATTTCTAAATTCATTAATGCCAAAATGGCATCAATAAACTATTTTAGGTAATATTATGGATACAACTAGTCGACTTTTAATGTTACTTGAAGTGGTTGAACAAGGCTCTTTTGCCAAAGCAGCTGAAATACGTAATATTGACCGCTCCGTTATATCAAAACAAATTAGCCGTTTAGAAGATGAGCTTGGCGTGAGGTTGTTAAACAGAACAACACGTTCTTTTTCGCTTACTGCAGCGGGCGCCGAAATGATAAAAAAAGCAGCCGACCTTAGAGAGCTGCTAGGTGAAACCCTGCGCATGGCCGAAAACTATCACCAAGAGCCGCGTGGATTATTAAAAATAACAGCGTCAACCATTATTGGTCGCCGTTATTTACAACCTGTTATTAATGATTTTCAAAAACGCTTTCCACAAGTAGAAGTAGAATTACGTTTAGATGACCGCTTGGTCGATATAGTATCTGAAGGGTTTGATTTAGCATTTAGAATTGGCGAGCCAAAAGATTCATCGCTCATTGCGCGTAAAATTGCCCGTAATCGTTTATTAATATTAGCAACACCTGAATTTGTAAAAACCTATGGCATGCCTAAAACTATGAGCGATCTGGCTCAATTACCGGCGGCAAGCTATAAAAGCAATGCATTTAGAGTGGATGCAATAAATTACTATAACGATAAAGGTGAGGCTTGCGAGCAAAAAATAAGGAGTGTGTTTCGGGCTAACGACGCTGAAGTATTGCTAATGAAAACACTCTCTGGCACCAGTTACTTTTTGGCGCCTGCATTTTTACTCGATAACGAAGTTATTGATGGCGAGTTAGTGCCATTACTTACCAATATAAAAATAATGGACCACAGTGCTATGTATGCGTTATATCCGCATCGCGACTTACCGGTCAGAACGCGACTATTTTTTGATGCTGTGCGCGAGTATTTAGGCAAAGATAAACCGATTTGGGAAAACAGTATCCCAAATTTTGATCACATGTATTAATCGTTATATAAGCGCTGTTTTGTCACTTTTAACCGCTGGATAATAAACGCTATTGCGCCCTAAATCTTTGGCTTTATAAAGCTGTTTATCGGCTGCTTTAAGCAATTCATTGAGTGATTGTTGGGGTTTATAATTTGCAACGCCAATACTTGCTGTTAGGTTTATTTTATAGTTATCAACGTTTATGTATTTATTTTCCAGTGCAGCTCTTACTTTTTCGGCAACAGCAAGCGCTGCATGCTCACTATTAAACGAGCTTATAAGTGCAAACTCCTCGCCCCCGACCCTAAAAACATAACCTTTAGCAAAAGTAACTTTTAATAGCGTGGCTACTTCTATCAATACTTTATCGCCCACATCGTGGCCGTATTTATCATTTATTTGCTTAAAAAAATCTAAATCAACTAAAAATAAGTAAAGCTGGGTACGCTCACGTAACTCAACCGAAAAGTAATGATTCATTGCCAAACGATTACCCGCTCCGGTCAGAGGGTCAAGCATGGCAAGTTTTTTAAGTCTTTTTGAAAACGATGCGCGGCTACTTTCAAATGTATGTGAAATAGCCCAAATAACAATATAAGCAAATAATATATTTAAATATAAATTCAGAGAAGTAAAAGGAGCTAACGAGGATTTATTCATTAATACAATACTTTGTAAGCTAAGCAAAACCATAGAAAAAATAAATCCATAGTTTTTTCCTAGCAATAAATAATACATAGTAGGCAGCACCAACGCCCAAACAAACACCCCATTACTAGGTGCGGCTATATAAGCTCCAAAAACCACAATAAAAGAAATAAAGGCACACATAACAACAGACTGCCAAACTTGCACCGAGTGTTTACCCAAACGAAAATAAATGCAAAAACAATACAGCGAAAAAACAACTTCAAAATAACCAAGCACACTTAAATTATTCACAGTAAGATTAAAACCTGCAAATACCAACGCCAAGCAACCAAAGCATAAGCTGACCCATTTGAGAACATTTTTCCTTAAAAACTCTGTACTATTAAGTGCTGCTATATCCATTTATGAAACTTGATAAAAAATAAAAAATTAGTTTAACGTGAAACATAAATATAACAAAATAGTTTACCTACAATAGCAGCCCTGCTGGTAAATAATTATATAAAAATTCGTTACTGTACTGCGTAAAAAACCTAATCAGCAATAAGATCGTCCACCGTCTCTATCAACTCAGCAAAGTACTTATTTACGTGGCGGCGTTGTTTATCCGATAAAGTACTATTTAAACTAACAAGCAAATTTACATGAGCCATTAAATTAGCTTGGTTTTTGGCCGCTAATTCTTCACTAATAAAATATTCACGATCGGTAATTATAATGCTCATTTGCTGCTCAAACTGCTCAACATTACGTAATTCATAATTAAAAGCCTGTTGCAGTGCGTTTAACCTATTTTGCTTATAACGCTGCCAAAGCACAAAGGTATTAATATGCTGCTCGTTAGCTACTGTTATAAGCTGTGTTTGCTGCTTAGTTAATTTCCCTAACCAATCTTTATAATAACTAAGCTGCTCTTTTAGGCGCTCTTCGCTAAGTTGTTGCGTCGTTTGCTCTTGATACTGTTTTAACTCGTCAGCTAAGTTAGCTTGTATGTTAGTTACAAGCTCTTGTTGTTGCTTGGTACTGAGTGTTTTAGCCAATTCTATTAAAGGCGCTAACCTGTACTAATAAATTGCTCCAATGCAATTTAGCTACAGTAACCTGCTGTGTTAAATCGCTGATATTAAACTCACTATTAAATGTTTTTTGTAACTTGATAAGATCTTGCTTGTACTTAGGCAGCTCTACCTGACGATGCCAATTACGGGTTTGTTTAATTATAATTTTAAGCTGTTTTGCTTGGCTACTGTTTAGGTCTATGTAGTCATCTACCCAAAATGATGATAGCCAAGGTAAATTGTTATAAGCAAAAGAAGTAGAGCAGCTAGCTAAAAGTACAAAGCTGATGACTACCATTGCATGTATTATTTTTTTTGTATTTATTTTAATTAACATAACTCTCCTGCGCACACACAAACTTGATAATAGTTTTTATTTGCATTTGACTTTAATTTAAATCTAACTGATAATCACTCGCATAAGTTAAATGTACCGACCTCAGTGCCCAAGGATGAACTTTAAGCACGGATGCTGTTATTTTATTTAAGCACGTAATACTTATGTAGCTCAGGTTTTAATAAACAAAGTTTAGCTTACATCTTCATTTTTCATATTAGTGACGGTTGATATGACCCAAAAGCCCGAAAGGGCTTTTTTTACTGCTTTAAATTTTTTGTAATATCTGTATCTTACACTGCTAAAACAACTCTGCTCGGCTTTAAGCTATAATAAGCGTACTTTGCATTTGCTAATGCGGTGCTTAATACTAAAGCCAGCGTAATGCATAACAAGCAATAAACTTTGCACTTAATTTTTAAACGTTGCATTACCTCATTTAGCGCAAAATTTTAAATAGAATAATGTTTAAATAGTACACATTGCAACTATCACTTATTGGAGACATTTTTATGTCACAGTTTAATTTTAAAACCTTACTCCTAGCTGGCATTTTACTTAGTAGCCCTTTCGCTCATGCTGGGTTAGAGGAAGGGATCAAAGCCGCTAATGAAGGCGAATTTGCACAAGCACTAAAAGAGTTTAATTACCTAGCAGATAAAGGCTTTGCCCCTGGTATTTATGAGCTGGGTAAATTGTATGAAGGTGGGTATGGTGTAACGCGTGACTACCGTAAAGCTGCTCAACTTTATCAACAAGGGGTAGCAAAAAATCACCCCGATTCTATGTTTGCTTTAGCCGTTTTATACGATGAAGGCAACGGGGTAAAACTCGACAAACAAATGGCAATAAAGTTATTTGAACAAGCGGCAAACAAAAACCTACCCGCTGCACAATTTAACCTAGGCGTTATGTATGCCAATGGTGATGGCGTAAGCGTAGATTATGAACTTGCTAAAACGTGGTATGAAAAAGCTGCAGCCAATAATTATACTTTGGCGCAATTTAATTTAGCTTTAATGTACTTTGAAGGCTTAGGCATGCCTAAGAATTTAGAAAAGTCATATATTTGGAACACCATTGCCGAGTATAACGGCAATATGCAAGCAAGCCATAGTCGCAAGCTCGACGAGCAAAAAATGCTGCCCAAAGAAGTGGAAGAAGCAAAAGAAAAAGCCGACGCTATTTATACCAGAATTTTAGCCGGCACTTACGCTGGTGAAGGGCGGTTGTTTTAATAAACTGCTTTAAACGCTGTTTTAATTAATTGCTCTAAAACAGCGTTTAAATAACAAGGCTAAGCTCGCTAATACTAACTAATGCAGTAAGATGAGTTTAGCCTTTTTGTTATATTCACTACTTTTTAATATAAAGCCACTTTAATAACTTAATTAGTACTTTGCTTTGTTTAAGTAGCATGCCGATACGTGGATTGAATGATCCAGAAACCAGCGTGTTTTTAGCATGGCTAAAGGTTAAAAACCCTTCATTAGCATGATAATGCCCCATTCCAGAATGCCCCACTCCACCAAACGGCGCATCATCGGCAGTTACTTGCACTAAGGTGTCGTTAACCGCAACAGTACCACTTAGTGTTTGCTTTATAATATATTCTTGAATTTGTTTATTTTGCCCTAAAATATACAAGGCTAATGGGTGATGATGCTGCTTTATATAACTTATTGCGTGCTCTAAGTTGGTGTAACTCATTACAGGTAATATTGGGCCAAATAGCTCATCTTTCATTAATTGCATGTCATCGGTTACTTGGGTGACAATATGTAGCCCCATTCGATGTTTATCTGGGTCTTGCTGGTTATCTTCAAGAGGTTTAATTATGGTTGCGCCTAGCTGCTGTGCTTGTTCTAAATAACCAGATAAGCGTGCATAGTGAGCGTCGCTTACAATAGAGGTTAAATTTTTACCTTCTACCCCTTGTTTGTAGTGTTTTTTATATAATTCACACAAGTGTTGCACCAATTGATGCTCAAGCTCTTTGGGTACAAATACATAATCGGGGGCAACACAAATTTGCCCAGCATTGGCCATTTTACCAAAGAGTATTGCTTGCGCCGCTTTTTTAATATCTGCTTTTTCAGTAATAATAACAGGCGATTTACCGCCAAGCTCTAAGGTAACTGGCGTTAAATTAGCACTTGCAGCGCCCATTACTAACTTACCTACCGCAATTGAGCCTGTAAAAAACAGGTGTGCAAATGGCAGCGATGAAAACTCACTAGCAACGTCACTCCCCCCTTGTATTATTTTACAATGCTGCTCTAGTTCACCACTAAATAGCTTTTCAAGCACTTGATTGGTGTGGGGGGTAAACTCACTGAGCTTCAACATTGTACGATTACCCGCTGCCAATGCGGTAATAACAGGCACAATGGCAAGCTGTATTGGGTAATTCCAAGGCGCTATAATGCCAACCACGCCTTTAGGCTGGTATGTTACGCTCACCTTTGAAGGCCATAAGCTTAAACCTACTGATCGCTTGCTTGGTTTAGACCACTTTGGTAGTTTTTTTATGGTGTGCGCTAAGGCTTGCATGGTGGGTAATATATCGCCTAGCAAGGTATCAAATGCGGTGCGATAACCAAAGTCTTTTGATACTGCGTCTATCAGCTCTTGCTCAAACTCTACAATACGACTGCGCAATTGCTTTAACACTGTGATGCGTTTATTAATCGACAAGTAAGGAGTTTTTATAAAGTACTGTTGTAACTCATCAAATTGTGTAGTTAACGAAGGTGTTTGCGGTGCGTCGATAGTCAAAATAGATTACTCAAATTTTAAAGTTATTTGAGACTATAACCTTGTTCTGTAATACGAGCAATAAAGAGTAATTTTGCATAGTATTGAACTATATACAAAACTACTCTGGTTTTGGTTGGAACTAAGTGGTAACTGTTGCAGCTATTGGCTGTTGTTTAGCAGCCAATAGCTGCGTAATTTAAAAGCCAAATACTTGCGCTGCAATTGTCATTGTTACTAAGGTAATTAAAACAATTGCCACAATATTAAGCACAAAGCCTGCGCGTATCATGTCGCGCATTTGTATTTGCCCTGAGCCAAACACAATTGCGTTTGGCGGAGTGGCTACTGGCATCATAAATGCACAACTACAGGCAATCGCCGCCGGAATAACCCACACAAGTGGTGAGCCTGCAATGGATTCTGCAACGGGGCCAAGTAAGGGTAAAAAACCAGCCGCGGTGGCGGTGTTACTGGTGATTTCGGTTAAAAATGTAATTAATGCAACGACCACTAAAATACTCATAACGAGAGGAATAGCACTCGCGCCTTGAATCATTTGTGCAATATATTGCGCCAAGCCCGATGACTTTATTTGCGAGGCAAGTGTTAAGCCACCACCAAACAATAATAATACGCCCCATGGCACTCTAGCAGCACTTTCCCAATCTAAAATACGCTCGTTAGTGCCTTTATTTGCAGGCAATACAAATAATAATAACGCCGCTGCAATCGCAATAGTGGTGTCTGAAATACTCAAACCACTAAACTCGCCTAGCAAAGGTCTAAATATCCAACACGCGGCAGCAAGCACAAATACAAATAACACGCCTTTTTCGGCGCGTTGCATTTCACCAAGTGCTTTTAATTGTTCAGTAAATACAGCTTTGGTGTCTATTTTTTGATTATTTTTAATACCTGCGTCTACTTTATAAGCAAACTTTGTAAGCCAAATCCAACTAATAAACAGCATACTTACCGCCAGTGGCACACCGACTAGCATCCACTGTGCAAAGCCAATTTCTATTTGGTAGCTATCGGACAAGTAAGCTGCCATTAAAGCATTAGGCGGAGTACCGATTAATGTTGCAATACCACCAATACTCGCACCATAAGCAATAGAAAGTAGTAAAGCTTTTCCAAATCCTTCATTGCTAGGATCTGACTGCTTTACTAAATGTGTAATAGACAAAGCTATTGGTAGCATCATCACTGCAGTGGCTGTATTTGACATCCACATAGATAAAAAGGCCGTAACCAGCATCATAGCTAAAATTTGTAAGCTAGGCTTAGTGCCTGCATACAACATGGTGCTCAGTGCTATGCGTTTATGTAACCCCCAGCGCTCCATTGCGATAGAAATTAAAAACCCACCTAAAAATAAAAATATTAATGGATGAGCATAAGGCGCGGCTACACTTTTCATACCTGCTATACCAGCCAGTGGCGATATAACAAGTGGCAATAAAGCAGTCGCCGGAATAGGCACTACTTCGCTTACCCACCACGACGCCATCCAAAATGCTAACCCAGCAGTTTTAAACGCGGCACTGGACATGCCCGTAGGGGGATCGAGTAAACAGGTCAATAGCATTATGCTTGGCCCAAGTAACAGTAATAACCATTGCTTAAATTGGTTTTTAGGCACGTTATTTTGCAAAATTTGTTGTGTCATTTATCTAAACCTTAAAATTTGTACCTAAGACCAAGCGCTAAGCTGCTATCGGCGTTTTCTTCTAAGTCTAAGTCTGTATATAAAAGATAAGCCGTGGTTTGTTTATCAAATACATAGTCTAAACCTGTACTCCACTGAGTGGCTTCTGACTCTTGACGCAGTGCTGAGTCATCTTTTGCAAACTGTAATTTAGGAACCCATTTATCTAATGTATAGCTTGCACTTAGTACATAGCCATTGCCTGATTTAGTGCCATCTATTGAATCTGAGTGTTGATACAAAGCACCTAGCTGTAACTGCTCAAACTTATAAACACCTGCAATCCGACTCGCTTTAATATTATTAAGTGAGTCAACATGGCTTAAAGAAATATAATATGGCGTATTGTTTAAATTACGATCACCGTAAATAAGTGTAGCGGCAAAACCCGCTTGGTTATCTTTATTATCGTCTTTGGGGGCATAAGTAAATGAAAACTGAGCATTATGCCAATAGTTTGAAGTGTAAGTGATGGTATCACCAAGGCGGTCTTGCCCAGCAATAACTTGTGCTATATCGGCTTGTGTTTCGTTAAAATTATCCAGCTTACCTTCTGAGTATTTAAAGCGGGTATCGTTTCTACCGACAACTATTTCACCAAACACACCTTTTAAACCTAAATAGGTATTACGCGCTGCAAACGGCTCGTTAGTATCGTCATGTTCAAAGCCCTTTACTTGTACTTCGTATTTAAATACTGCGCTAACGTACTCGTTAAGTGTGTGTTGTCCTTTGATCCCTATGCGTGAAAATGGCGCGTCTATTTGTGTGCCTTCATCAGCGTAGCGCATAACACCTGTGTCGGTTTTAGCTATTTGTACTTCTGCTTTACCATACACAGAATATTCAGCAGCTAATACCATATTAGGTAAGGCAGTTATGCTACACAATAAAGTAAGCGCAGAACGTTTAACGTGTGTGTTGTTTATCATCATGTGTCCTAAAAATTAGAATCTACTTATTGTTGTACACCCATTAAAGCAAAATGGTGGCCAACTACTAAATAAACATAAATTTCAGTAAGTTAAATGATTAACACTGTTTTTAAAGCAAAAAAGTGTGCGGATATCCGCACACTTTTATTTAAAAACATCACCTTTATCGCACACTACTACATGCCCTAATCAGTAAACATATCCCGATTTAGACCATATTTACTCATTTTGTCGTACAAGGTTTTACGCGCAATTTGCAGCGTGCCCATGGTGTTTTTTATACTGCCATGGTTACGCTCTAATGCTTCTTCTATTAAAGATTGCTCATAATAACTGACCTTTTCGGCCAAACTTAAATCTTGTGATAACACTTGTTGATCAGCTGAATCACTTTGCGCAAATGCTAATTCAGGCCCTAACAATACTGCTCGTTCTGCTTGGTTTCTTAGTTCACGCACGTTACCTGGCCAGTCATAGGCTAATAAACGTTGTTCTAACTCTACATTTAATGCCCCAAGTGGTTTATAAAACCGCGTTGCCGCAATTGAGCTAAAATGCTTAAATAATAAAGGAATATCAGCTTTTCGATCGCGCAGCGCTGGAATGCTTACTTTGACCAAACTAAGGCGATAATATAAATCGGCTCTAAACCCACCTTCATTCACCAATGCCAGCAAATCAACTTTAGTAGCAGCAACAATGCGAATATCTAAGTTAACGGTATGATTAGCGCCAACCGGCGTTACCTTTCGCTCCTCTAGTACACGCAGTAACTTTACTTGTAACGACAACGGGGTGCTTTCTATTTCATCTAAAAAAACAGTGCCACCTTGGGCAAATTCAAATTTACCCTTTCTATTTTTTGTGGCCCCAGTGTATGCACCGCTTACAGCACCAAACAGTTCACTTTCTATGAGCTGCTCTGGCACAGCACCACAGTTAATCGCTACAAATTGACAGCTTGAACGGTTACTGTGGTCGTGTAAGTAACGTGCAACCAGCTCTTTGCCAGTCCCAGTTTCACCTTCAATTAATATATCTGCAGGAGTATCTATCACGGTATTAAGCAGCTTCATCATGTGCTGCATTTTAGGCGTATCACCTAAAATACGCACACCCGGCGCTGAGGTTTTTTCTACCGCGCGTTTAAGAGCGCGATTTTCCATTACCAGGCTGCGTTTATCGCACGCTCTAGCAATACAATCTATTAAATGCTCGTTAAGGGGTTTTTCAAATAAATCATAAGCGCCTAACTGCATCGCTTTTACCGCCACCGACACATCGGCATACCCAGTTAAAAATATAACCGGTAACTCACTATCAAACGCTTTTATTTGCTCAAGTAACGTAAGCCCGTCCATTGCTGGCATATTAATGTCGCTAAGGACCACGCCGCTATAGCCTCGGCTTAAGCGACTAAGCGCCGTTGCCCCATCACTAAAACATTGAACTTGGTAGCCTTCCAAAGTGAGTAATTGATTTAACGAATCGCGGATCATCGCCTCATCATCAATAACCATTACCTGTTTACAAAGCAGTGGCTCAATCATGTTGTGACTCCGCAGTACTCCAAAGACAAATAATAAACTGCGCCCCCCCTTCTGGGCGATTATGCGCACTTAAACGACCATCAAACGAGTCGATGATTTGCTTAGATATTGATAAACCAAGGCCTAAACCGGTACTCGACTTGGTACTATAAAATGGTTCAAAAATAGAGCCTAAAGTATGGTGTTCTATGCCAGATCCTGTATCTAATATCGATAGTTTTACGCGTCCATCAAAGCATTCAACTTCAAAACTTAATTGCCGCGTTGCGCAGTTACTCATTGCCTGCGATGCATTAGTAATAACGTTAACTAATACTTGTTCAAACTTAAGCGAATCGACCAAAACGGTAATATTTTGCTCAAACTGCGGAGGAATAATGCTAATATCATCTTGTTTTAGTTGTGAATGAGTGATCATTAAAGCGTTATTTAATAATGCCGACAAAGGGTGCGGCCTTAGTTGCATTTTTGAAGGTTTACTAAAGTGTTTTAATTGCGCAACAATTTTATGCACCCGCTCTACTAAGCCCTCAATAATGACTAAGTTCTCGTTTAATGCTGTTAACTTACCTTTATTTAGCAATATTTTTGCACTGGCTAAATAAGCGTTCATGGCACACAAAGGCTGGTTAATTTCATGGTTTATGCCTGCGCTTAATTGCCCTATGGTGGCAAGTTTTGCAGACTGTACTAAAGCGGTTTGAGCTTTTTCAAGTGCTTGGGTACGCTCAATCACTTTTTGCTCTAAACTGTGCCTAGAATAAAGTAGTTTTTTATAACCAGCAAAACGTGCAAGTAAGCTATAAACGATAAAAATAAACACACAATAAAAAATCATCAACCATAACAACCGAGGTAACTGCATGGCTGCTATGTTAGAAACATCTACTAATACGTTCATTTGAGCATTAAAGTGTTTTAATGGCTTAGAGGCCACTACATATAAACGCTTAGCAATTTTAAATTGTGCAATGTTTTGGCTATTAAATTGTTGTAAAGGAATAAGACCCGGCTGGTAGTCTAAATAAGCACGACGTTGATTTATTTCCCGCCTGGCTGCAATATCCAGCTCTTGAAAGCTGTTTAAACGCCAATTAGGCTCATCCGACATAGCAATAACATTATCTGCTAATTGTAAATAAAAATGACTACCTGCTGCCGTATTAAGCAGCGATCTGTCGTCTTCAAACTTAGCAACATTTACTTTTAGCGCCACAACCCCAATTGCTTTACCTTCATGATAAATAGCCTGCGAAAAATATAATCCACGCTCTTTTGAACGCTGACCAAGCGCAAAATAAGCTACCTTTTCACCCGCAAATGCTTGTTTAAAATACGGTCGAAATGAAAAGTTACTCCCTAAAAATGTATAATCGGCCTGCCAATTGCTGCTCGCAACGACCTCGCCCTGAGTATTAAGTATATAAATATCAGATGCGCCACTGGCTTTTTGTATATCCGCTAAGTAGTTGTTAATAGCGCTATAATGCTCTTCTTCATTATTAGTAAAGCGAATGAGTAAGTTGTTATTGGTGAGTAATTGCGGGATCGCAGCAAATCGAGCAAGCTCATTATCAATGTAGTTATTTAATTGGCTTACTTGTTGGTCGGCTTGTTTTTTTGCTTGCTCTAAGTCATGTATTCGACCAAACCAAAAAGTGACTGTTAACAACAAGAGTAGCAATAAAAATGCGAAAATAATTTTTTTAGGAATGAAGAACATAAACGCCTATAAAACGGGTAATGTTAGCTATTAATAATGGGGTATAGTTTATCTGCATAATGCAAAGAGAGATATAAACTTTTTGTTAACAATTGTATTAAAAACATAAAAACCGTGAAATAAGGCAATTTCACGGTATAAAAGTATAATTAAGCTTTGCCTAGCTTTGGTTTATTTTTAACATATTTATATAAACCAATTAAAGAGGCTGCAATCCAAAATATTTCAATTACAAAACTGGCTAAATTAAAGTTATAACAAAGACTAATAAGCAGCAATATAGCGCCGGTTAAGTTCATCATGTTATAAAGCAAACTCGCTGGTGATACTTTATTTAGTTGTAACAAAAAAAATGAACCCACTACTAAAGCAGTACCCGTCATACCTACAATATCAAATAAAAGTGCAATCACACGTCTATCCTTTTCCATTTTAAAAACCCAATTGACTGGCCCAATCCGTGGGGAGGGTATTTTTCAATCATTGAAACAGCAAAACCGGTTAAGTTTATCAATGTAGCAAATTCAATCAAGGGCTTATGTCCGCCCTAATCGGAATATTGAAATAAACAGATGCCTTATTTAAAAGTAACTTTTCCACCAATCATTTTATATGCAGCTGTGCCTTTAATAATTACGGGCCGCGCAAATGGGCGTTCGCATTTTGGGCAAATACAAGGCTGCTTAGTATAGTCTTGGCTAATGCGCTCAATAAAACATTTAACTAACGCACCTTTTCCCCCTTTACGGTACTTAAATAAAGGTGCCCTGCAGCTTGAGCAAAATATATCGACCGTTTTGGTTGGCCCTTTTTTATTTGGCTTTGCCATTTGTCCTCCATTTTTGCAGTAATTTAATTAACTAGGCGTTATAAAATCAATGCCGATCAAAATTCCCCCAGCACCGCTGCTGTTAATTTGGTTAACTCATGTGGGTTAATCGCAATGTCTAAGCCTCGTTTACCGGCACTTACATAAATACATGCAAATTGTGCAGCGCTGCTGTGCAAAAAAGTAGCAAGACGTTTTTTTTGTCCCAGTGGGCTCACGCCTCCTAATACATAACCTGTGCTTGCTTGCACTTTTTTTGCCGCAGCCATAGCTACCTTTTTAGCGCCACACAATGAGGCAAGCAGCTTTAAGTTAACTTGCTGAGAAACAGGTGTAATGGCGACTATGAGCTGTCCATCTTGGTTTTCCAGCACTATGGTTTTAAACACCTGATCCCTATTAAGGTTTAGCTTTTGGGCTGCTTCAAGGCCAAAGTTAGTGGTGTTTGGATCGTGCTCATAGCTTAATAATTCAAAGCCAATTTTTTGTTTTTTTAGTAACTCTATTGCTGGTGTCATATGTTGCTACGCTATTATTTTGAGCAAAAAAAACGACGCTCTAAAAAGCGCCGTTTAATATTATAAAACACATTAAATTATTTAGTTAAATCATCAAAAAACTTTTTAACACCGTCAAAAAAGCCTTGCTCTTTAGGACGGTTTTTTGAGCTATCTTTGCCCATGCTTTCTTCTAATTCTTTTAATAATTCACGCTGACGTTCGTTCAGGTTTATTGGTGTTTCAATAACCACTTTACAAATTAAGTCGCCTATTGCACCACTGCGAACAGATTTAACGCCTTTGCCACGCATACGGAACATTTTGCCCGTTTGTGTTTCAGAAGGAATTTTAAGCTTAGCGCGACCATCAAGTGTTGGCACTTCAATTTCGCCACCAAGACCCGCTGTAGTGAAGCTAATAGGAACTTCACAATGTAAGTTATTTGCGTCACGTACAAAAATACGGTGTTCACGAACAGATACTTGCACGTACAAGTCGCCAGAAGGCGCACCATGCATTCCCGCTTCGCCTTCGCCCGTTAAGCGAATACGATCGCCGGTATCAACACCCGCAGGAATTTTAACCGATAAGGTTTTCGTTTTTTCTACGCGGCCTTGTCCATGACAGCTGTCACAAGGGTTAGATATAATCTGACCTTGTCCCTGACACGTAGGACACGTTTGCTGAACAGCAAAAAAGCCTTGGCGCATTTGTACTTGCCCAGCACCATGACACGTAGTACATGTTTTAGGCTTGGATCCGGCTTTTGCACCGCTGCCATCACATGGATCACAACCTACCCAAGTTGGTATTTTAATTTCGACTTCTTTACCACGAACCGCTTCTTCTAAGCTTAAGTCCATGTTGTAACGCAAATCAGATCCACGTTGCTGACGAGATTGACGTCGGCCACCGCCGCCACCAAAAATATCGCCAAATACATCACCAAAAACATCGCCAAAGTCGCCATGACCGCCGCCAAAACCACCATGACCACCACCGCCGCCACCTTGCTCAAAAGCTGCATGGCCGTATTGGTCGTAAGTTTGACGTTTTTGCGCGTCAGTTAATATCTCGTAAGCTTCTTTTACTTCTTTAAACTTTGTTTCAAGCTCTTTGTCGCCTGAAGTACGATCTGGATGATATTTCATCGCTAAGCGTTTATACGCTTTTTTAATGTCTCGCTCACTCGCATCTTTGCTTACGCCGAGGACTTCGTAATAATCGCGTTTTGACATATCTACCACACTACTCTTTTCTATTTGCAGCTAGGCTGCTTGATAAACCGATAAATCGTATCGATTTACCACCTAATTCTCATGCAAAAGGCGCGTCAAGCTATTGCCTGCGCGCCTCAATCGTTCATTCTAACTTAAACACTTAACTAAGTTACAGTGCTTTGTGTTAGCTAGAAGCGTAAGCAACAATTACTTGTCGTCTTTAACTTCTTCAAACTCTGCATCAACTACGTCGTCATCTTGCTTAGCAGATTGTTGTTGCTCGCCTGCGTCAGCTGAACCTTGTTGAGCTTTAGCTTGTGCAATTTCCATAAGCTTTTGAGACTTTTCAGCAAGCGCTTGAGTTTTAGCTTCAATTTCGTCTTTCTTGTCACTCTTAATAGCAGTTTCAAGGTCAACTACAGCCGCTTCAATCGCTTCTTTGTCTTCACTTGGAAGTGCATCGCCAGCTTCTTCAATTTGCTTGCGTGTACCGTGAACCATTGCATCTGCTTGGTTACGAGTCGCTACTAGCTCTTCGAATTTTTTGTCATCTTCAGCATGCGCTTCAGCATCACGAATCATTTGTTCAACTTCTTCATCACTTAAGCCTGAAGATGCTTGAATCGTAATTTTTTGCTCTTTACCTGTATCTTTATCTTTAGCAGATACATGTAAGATACCATCGGCATCCACATCGAATGTTACTTCGATTTGTGGTGTACCACGTTGTGCTGGACGAATACCTTCTAGGTTAAATTGACCTAGAGATTTGTTGTCGCTTGAACGCTTACGCTCACCTTGCAGTACATGAATTGTTACTGCAGACTGATTATCTTCAGCTGTTGAGAAAGTTTGCGATTTCTTAGTAGGAATCGTGGTGTTCTTCTCAATTAGTGCTGTCATTACCGAGCCCATTGTCTCAATACCTAGAGATAATGGAGAAACGTCTAGTAATAGTACGTCTTTAACGTCACCAGCTAGTACACCACCTTGAATTGCCGCGCCTACTGCAACAGCTTCATCAGGGTTAACATCTTTACGTGGCTCTTTACCAAAGAACTCAGCAACTGTTTTTTGTACTAAAGGCATACGTGTTTGGCCACCAACAAGAATAATGTCGTTGATGTCGCTTACTGATAAATCAGCATCAGCAAGTGCACGTTTTAATGGTTCAATTGACTTAGTTACTAAGTCTTCAACAAGTGACTCAAGCTTAGCACGTGTTAGTTTCACGTTCATGTGCTTAGGACCTGTCGCATCTGCAGTTACATACGGAAGGTTTACTTCTGTAGATTGTGCAGAAGATAGTTCAATCTTCGCTTTTTCAGCTGCTTCTTTAACACGTTGCATTGCAAGTGGGTCAGTTTTTAAGTCTAGACCTTGGTCTTTCTTAAATTCAGCTACTAGGTAGTTGATTACGCGGTTATCGAAATCTTCACCACCTAAGTGCGTGTCACCATTTGTAGCAAGTACTTCAAACGTGTGCTCGCCTTCAACTTCATCAATTTCAATAATTGATAAATCGAAAGTACCGCCACCTAAGTCGTATACTGCAACAATGTTTTCACCACGGTTTTTGTCCATGCCGTAAGCAAGTGCTGCAGCAGTTGGCTCGTTGATGATACGTTTAACTTCAAGGCCAGCAATACGACCCGCATCTTTTGTAGCTTGACGCTGTGAATCGTTAAAGTATGCCGGTACTGTGATAACTGCTTCAGTTACTGCTTCACCTAAGAAGTCTTCAGCCGTTTTCTTCATTTTTTTCAGGATTTCAGCAGAGATTTGTGGTGCAGCGCGTTTTTCGCCGCCCGCTTCAACCCATGCATCACCGTTATCGGCTTTAACAATTTTAAATGGCATGATGCCGATATCGCGTTGTACTTCTTCGTCTTCAAAACGACGACCAATTAAACGCTTAATAGCAAATACTGTGTTTGTTGGGTTAGTAACCGCTTGACGTTTAGCTGGCTGACCAACTAAAGTTTCACCGTCTTGCGTATAAGCAATAACAGACGGGGTTGTGCGATCGCCTTCCGCGTTTTCAATAACACGTGCTTTGCCACCATCAAGTACTGCAACACAAGAGTTTGTAGTACCTAAGTCTATTCCAATAATTCTACCCATGAAATTTCTCCAACTTCAATATTCGTTAATACGTTCGATGACTAGTTAATAGGGATGCTGCAAACTTAATTCAACTGTAAAAATGAAAAAAATATCATTTTTTTTGATTTTTTTACAAAATAAGCTAAATAAAGTGCAATATTTGCTAGCAACGCTGGTTTTTACGCCGTTTGTATTGAACTTTAATTGCTGGTCTGACAAGTTTGGCTGTGTTATATATTTAGTAATTCGTACTTTTAAGGACACGCTAACTAATGAATTTCGATCATTTACTGCAACAAGCCGCTAATATTAATAATCAAGACGACACTAATAATGTGGCAAACACCATGCAGTTTGAAGCTAATTGGTGCCAAGGGCGCACCGCTTTTGGTGGGTTATCTGCAGCACTTTTATATCAAGCAATGAGAGCTCAAGTAAATAGTGAGCGCCGGTTATTATCTTTAAGTACTAACTTTGTTGGCCCGCTGCTTGCCGATACGCCATTTTCTTTATCTGTAGAAATACTGCGTGAAGGCAAAAGTAGTACTCAAGTACTGGCCAAAGCAATTCAAAACGAGCAAGTGTGTGTAATTGTACAAGCCTGCTTTGCTAGTAACCGCAACTCAGCTATTAATGTACCCGTTGCAAAGTCGTTAGGCTTACAGGAAGTTAATGAGCGTCATACATTGCCATTTATACAAGGGCAAATGCCGGAGTTTTTTCAACATGTTGATTTATGCCCACAACAAGGTGCTATGCCTTTTAGCAGTGCAGAAACCTCCCATTTAGGTGGGTGGATGCGCTTTAAAGAAACTCCAGCGGCCATTACAGAAGCACATGTTATAGCGCTAACCGATGCATGGCCTCCTACCTTATTACAAATGTTTAAACAACCAGCGCCTGCTAGTAGTATGTCGTGGTATTTAGAGTTTGTGCAAGCGCCTAACTTAACTCCTGGTCAATGGTTGGGCTTTGAAGCAATTACCCATCATGCAAAAGGTGGTTACGGCTTAGAAGACGGCTGTATTTGGTCGCAATCGGGTGAGCTGATTGCCCTTACTCGCCAAACAGTGGCATTATTTGATTGATGTATAAGCAGTGGTATTAGCTATATATAATGTAGCCAGTGCCACTGCAATGCACTCTTAACTAATAATTAATTACGCTCAACAACAGTTATAACATTTGTATTTAGGCGATAATTATAGCAAAATTTAACTCTTTGTTTAATTCTAAGCGAACACTTTGCAAATAGCGTGTCCTTGTTGCGACTATATTATTGAGGTCCCCCTGGTTGAGGCAAAAAATGTCGCAACGTGCCCCCATTGCGGGCATAAGGTTTCTGACTCAGATACAGATCACGACAGCCGAGTTGTAGCCCTGAGCTTTAGTGCCTTGCTAATGCTACTCAGCAGCATGTTTTATCCTTTTATTTCGTTTAGCAGCAGTGGTATTACGCAAACTATAACCTTGCCCGATGCCGCGCGTATTTTATTTAATTACGATAGTAACTTGTTGGGGCTGTTTATTGATTTAAGTATTATAGCCTTGCCTATGAGCTTACTTATTATACTAATACCATTACATTTAGGAGCGCTTAGAGCGCTACCTCAAGGTATTGCTCGACGATTATTAAAATTTACCCTAGCGCTTGAACCTTGGATTATGTCGGAGATTTTTCTCATTGGCGTACTTGTCAGTATGGTTAAAATAATGTCTCTCGCCGATATTAGTTTTGGGGTGAGCTTTTGGGCTTATGTGGGCTTTGTTATTTTATATATTAGTGCGTTAACACATTTAAACCGCCCCCGTTTGTGGGCACAAATTGGCCCAGTAGAAAAACTTGAAAATATAAACCTTACTCACCGCGCCATTGATAACGATATAAAAGCTTGCCATGTGTGCCATCAACTATGCACGCAAAGTGTTTGTAATCGTTGCCATAGTAAAACCTATCTTAGAAACCCCAACAGTGTACAAAAAGCTACGGCTTGGTTAATTACCTCTATTATTTGCTATATTCCAGCCAATGTTTTACCCATTATGTATACCACCAGTTTAGGTGATGAAAGCCCTTCAACCTTAATTGCTGGTGTTATTGCACTGTGGCAAAATGGCTCGTACCCTATTGCTATGATTATATTTATTGCCAGTGTTGTAGTCCCACTTGCAAAGGCTTTAGTATTGAGCTTTTTGTGTTTTATGGTTGCCAAACCCGCAAATGATCACACCATAGGGTATACACGTATTTATCAACTTACTGAATTTATTGGGAAATGGTCTATGATTGATGTGTTTGTTGTGGCCATTTTAGTTGCTTTGGTACAATTGGGTAACTTAATGTCGGTAACGCCCGGCTTAGGCGTTGCCTTTTTTACTGTTATGGTACTATGTCAAATGATGGCAGCTCACGCCTTTGACCCACGTTTGCTATGGGATTCACCTAAAAATAATAACGCAGAGAATAATGCATGACCGAAACCGCTAATATTACACAAAAATCAAAAATTTCTGCAATTTGGATTATTCCCGTTATTGCCCTGTTTGTGGGTGTTTGGATGCTTTATCAATACCAAACTAATTTAGGCCCCACTATTTATATAACCATGCCACAAGCGGAGGGGATAGTTGCGGGAAAAACCGAAATTAAAGTACGCAGTGTTAAAATTGGCCAAATAGATCATGTGCGTTTATCCGACTCGCAAGACAGTGTTATTGCCCGCGCTCAAATAGATAAAAACTACGATAACTTACTCACCGAAGATGCCAAAATTTGGGTGGTAAAACCGCGTATAGATGAAACCGGCATTAGTGGCATGAGTACGCTTTTATCAGGTGTATATTTAGAGTTTTCGCCTGGGGAAAGTAAAAAGAAAAAAGAAAAGTTTGAACTACAAGACGAGCCTGCCTTAATTGGTAAAGATGTTAAAGGCGGACGCTTTAAGTTATTAAGCTACAACGCTGAGGTACTTGAAGTAAGTACCGGTATATTTTTCAAAAACTATAAAATTGGGCAAATAGAAACCGCGACATTTGATTGGAAAAACCAAGCCATGAAGTACGGTATTTTTATTAAAGCACCCTACGAAAACCTGATCACCTTAAATTCTATTTTTTGGGTTAACTCAGGTATAGAAATTGACCTTTCTGCTGATGGCATAAACATTAATACCGGATCGCTTAGTAAACTTTTAAAAGGCGGTATATCGGTGGGCTTACCCGATCAACAAGCACCTGGCGATATTGCCCAAAATGAGCATAGCTTTTCGCTTAGTCAAAGCTATAAAGAAGCACTAGAAGAGCGCTTTTACGACTTTGACTACTATCTTATTGAGTTTGAGCAATCAATTCGCGGCCTGCGCGCTGGCGCTCCGGTTGAATACCGAGGAACTCGAATTGGTACAGTAGTAGAAGCCCCTGCCAATGTGATTATTAACGGCAAACCAGCTCACTTTAAAAACCAAAATACGGCTGTACCTGTGCTTATTAAAATAGAATATGGGCGCCTATACCACGATAACGATTTAGCTAAAGAGTATTGGCAAACGAGTTTAAATGGCTGGGTAAACAATGGTATGCGCGCTTCGCTTAAACCGGGTAATTTACTTACCGGTGCTGTGTATGTCGACTTTGACATTTATACAGATGCGCCTGATGCAAAACTAGAAAAACTGGCTCAATATGATGTTTTTCCAAGTATATCTAGCGGTATTACTGTATTAGCCGATCAGGTTTCTGATGTACTTAATAAGGTAAACGAGCTAAAAATCGAAGATAGCTTAGCACAAATGCAAGCCACTTTTAGCGACTACCAAGGGTTGGCCAACGACATGCGCGATTTGCTAAACCAAAAAGACACACAAAATTTACCGGGTGACTTTAATCAAAATTTCAAAAAAATGACCAAGAGTATGGAACAATTTGAAGTCACTATGCGCCAATTTGATAAAACCATGGCCAGCTACCAAGCAGGTTCGCAGTTTAATAATCAGCTACAGCAAACCTTGCAAGAGTTTAAACGTTTAAGTGAGCAGCTACAGCCGCTAACTAAAGGCCTAAATGAGCAGCCTAATATGTTTATATTTGATAAAGCATTACCCGCAGACCCAAAACCAAGGAAGCAATAATGGTTAAATCATCTTTTTTTGTTATTTTACTCGTTTTACTGCATAGCGGTTGTAGTTCATCAATTCAAACTACCATCGCGTATTATCAGTTTGAACAACCTATTGTTGCCTCCTCAAGAGATGTAAGTGCAACTGATGCGCAATTAAGAGTACAAACAGTTGTACTGAGGGGCGCCTTAAATAATCGCGGCATTGCTATGAAAATAGATCACAATCAAATTCATGCTGCAAACTATCACTTATGGGGTGAGTCACCTGATTCGATGCTCACCGTAAGTGCCCAACAAACACTCTTTAATGCCCTACCTAACTGGATGGTAATAAAAGGTTTACCGGTGATCACCGAGCTAGATCAACAAACTTTTTATGAATTAGAATATGAAATTCATCATTTTAATGGCGACCTACAAGGCAACGCAGATATATCTGGGCTATGGCGTTTATATTATACCCATCCCGAAACAGGCCGACGCTTATTAAGTTTGCACAATTTTGCTAATGTAACGCAACTCGACGGTGACGGCTATGATGCGCTGGTAGCAACGCTTGAAAAAACCTGGCAAGAAATCAACCTAGCAGTAGCCAAGCAAATTGAACAAACGCGGTTTAAATAATCATTACTAAAATTATTTAATGATATAAAAATAAAGAAACAACGCTGCGGCTTTCTTTATCTATTATTACTTGCCCTTGTGGCTTAAAGCCAAGCTTAATTAACACATTTTGTGATGCGCTATTATCTATTGAGGTAATGGCGCATAATTTATTAATGCCATATATACTTTTATTTTCAACTAACGCTTTTGCAGCTTCGTAAATATACCCTTGTTTTTCAAACGCTGTTAATAACGCAAACCCTATATCGGGGTGCTGCAACATTGCACGGCTATAAAAACCAACAACCCCCACTAACTGCTGATTTTTTAAAGTGATCACATAAGGGCCAAACCCTTGCGATTGGTGCGCCTCACTAAAAGCTTGCTTAATATAGGTTATAGCATCCTCAAGGGTATAAATTTTTTTATCCCCAATGTATTTTATAAAACTTTTTTGATTTACTAACTTTAATAAATCGCCAGCATCTGCTTCAACAGCATGGCGAATAATTAATCGCTCGGTATTAAATTGCCTTCGCATGTATTGTTATCCTTCTGGTTTGTAGCGTTATATTCAGCCAAATAATAAAAATGAGTCAATTAAAGCATTTATTTGTTGACTGAAGATGTAAAGCAGATTACTTTTGCGCCGATGTTTTTATAGGCATAACAAAAGCGGTTGCACTCCTCGCACCGTCTGGCGCCAAGCCAACGCATATTACTGCTGATTATTAATTTAAAATAACAGTTCCCTAGTGATATCGCGTGCAAAAGCAGTGACTTGGAAAGTGATAATACTACTAACTTATCATCTTCTTTGTTTTTGTTAAGCAGTTTAAATTTTTAAATATGCTTTTAATTTTGTGAATACTTAAATGCTTGAACCTTCTGCGTTAAGCTTACTACCGCCTTTAGTGGTAGTTATTTTGGCTGTAGTACTACGCCGCCCTATTTTATCTTTATTAATTGGTGCCCTTGTTGGGCTCATAATGGCTGATCCCTCGCAGGTATTGGCTAATTTTGCCAGCACCTCACTTAAAGTAATGAGTGACGAAACCATTGGCTGGCTAATATTGGTGTGTGGTGGTTTTGGTGCGTTAATCGCCTTATTAGTCCGTACCGGTGGTGCTTCTGCATTTGGTAAGTTGGCACTTAAATACACTAAGGGCAAACGCTCTTCATTATTTATGACCTTTTGCCTTGGATTAGTTATTTTTATTGATGACTATTTAAATGCGCTTACTGTGGGTGAAACCATGAAACGCATTACCGATAAATTTAAAGTAAGCCGTGAAATGCTAGCCTACGTTGTCGACTCAACTGCGGCACCAATTTGCGTGCTTGTGCCTCTATCTACGTGGGCGGTATTTTTTGGTGGTTTACTCGTAGATAACGGTATTGCTGAAGAAGGCAAAGGCATTGCTGTTTATGTTCAGGCTATTCCGTACATGTTTTACGCATGGTTTGCGGTAATCGTTGTGCTATTAGTGGTACTTGGTGTGATCCCTGCTTTTGGCCCGATGAAAAAAGCAGAACAAATGGCAAAAATTGAGCAAGCACAAGTCGATCCGGCGCAATACAGTGAAGTACAAACAGCTGACGAGTACGCGGTAAAAGCAGTAGAAGAAAACTTTGAAGATGCCGATCCTAAAGGTAAATTACATAACTTTTTATTGCCTATTATTTTATTAGTCGGCTTTACCGTTTACTTTGAAATAGACGTTTATAAAGGTTTATTAGCCACTATGGCTATAATTTTGCCATTTTATGCACTACAAAAATTAATGTCGTTTAGTGAAATGATTGAACGTATGCTCGATGGATTTAAAAGCATGATACCGGCTATAGGCACGGTTATAGCCGCGTTTATATTTAAAGATGTGTGCGATTTAATTGGCTTGCCACAATATGTTATTAATAGTTTAAGCCCATACATGACCGCGGGTTACTTGCCTGCAGTGGTATTTATTGCAATGTCTATTTTAGCATTTGCAACGGGCTCAAGTTGGGGAATATTTGCTGTGTCTATTCCTATTGTTATGCCACTGGCAACGGCGGTAGATGCTAATATTCCATTAGTCATTGGCGCGTTATTATCGGCATCATCGTTTGGCAGCCAAGCATGTTTTTATTCAGACTCAACGGTATTAGCAGCCCAAGGCGCTGGCTGTAACTTAATGAGCCACGCGGTTACGCAATTGCCTTATACGCTAATTGCTGCAGCACTTGCAGTGATAGGCTTTTTACTAATAGCTTAAGCTTTAGTGATGGCTTAAATTAACTGAAATAAATAAAAACCCCAATGTAGCAATACATTGGGGTTTATTTTAGCTGTATAAATACAGCTTATTTTTGTAATTTAATACCATTAAAAAAAGCATCAAGCGTGGTTACTTTTGTTTGCTTTGGTAAATCGGCAAACTCGCTTTCTATAAACTTAGTCCCGCGTAATTGCACATTTAAACGTGCCGCATTAGGGTTAAGCATTGTTTGTTGGTAATAGTCTTTAATATCGCTAAGCGTTACTTTTTCAACTTCATTTATTAGCTGCTGCTTTGAATCAAAATTAAAGTTTTCACGATACCAATCATTTAATAGTGGGCTCATTTCGTCACTTAAGTTTTTAGGTTGCTCTTTAAGCGACACTAAGGTGGCATTTTTAAGCTGTGCAAACGTCTCCTCGTTCATGTTGTCGAGTTCAACTGCATACTCTTTCTTAAACAGATCAAAACGCGCTTGTATTTCTTTTGGCCCTTTTACTGGTGTTTGAATAAACAAACCAATCGCTGAGTAATCCTCTATGGGGCGAGCTAACGCACCAACAGCATAAGCAAGTTGCTCCTCAGTACGCATTTTATCAAATGCAATGGTTCTAAAGTGCCCTTGTAGCACAGCTGCTTGTGCTTTTTGTTTGTAACCCGGTGTTGGATGAACTGTCATATCAACCACGGCCACATCGGCTACATCTATATCTTTTTGTAGCACTATGGTTTCACCCGGTTGTGGTAACCATGCTTTACTGCGCGCAAACTCAGTGTGTTTATAGTTACTTGGCAAAATAGCACTCAGCTCGGATGCTATTGCTGCTATGTCTTGCTGGTTATAGTTACCATAACTAAATACGCGTAAATCGTTATTAGCAAAGGTGTTTTGTTTTAAAGCATTAAAATCAGCTAAAGTTAAAGTGTTGGCTGTGCTAATTAAAGTATCAGTATCAAAGCTACCGGTACGGCTTAATTTTGTATATTCAGCAAATGCTTGCGCGTAAGGAAATTGTTTTTGCTGGTTAAGTAAATTACGTTTAAAACGATCTACAGCTTGGTTAAATGCTTGCCCACTAATATCACTGTTTAACCCACTTAATGCTTGTTTAAGCAGTACATTTTGCTTATCTGTAAAGCCACTCATAGACAAAACTAAACCATTACTGGGTGCAAGGTTTACGCTCATACCTGCAATAGCAGCCTCAGTGCTTAGTTGGCTTTGCTGTATGTTGTACAGATCGGCCCAAACAGAGTATAAAACCTCCGCTTTTACATCGTTTAGCCCCGGCTGAGTATTTATATAAACTTCAACAAGTCCCTTTGGTTGCTCGGCAAATTTTTGACTTGCCTGACGCCATATTTTCACGCCATTTTTATCATAAGCAAGCTCTGGGGATTTTTGCTGTTTAAATGCTTGGGTTTTAATAGCAAAATTTTCTGGCAGTAAGTTATTTACGCTAGGGAGCGCTAAATTAAACTGGCTTTTTTTGTTCCAGCTTGCAACTTCCTGCTCGCTTATGTCACTAATGCGGTATTTACCGTCGTAAAAGTGTAGCTGTGAGTCGGTTTCTTCTTGCTGCGATACATACCAAATGCGTAAAGTGTCGGCATTTAATTGTTTAAGCACTTTATTTACTGAGTCTGCATCAAACTTAGCGTAATAATAAGGCGCATTAATGGCATGATTTAATGGATAATCTTGCATGCTTTGAGTCAATGTACTTACGTAGTTAAACTCATCGCCTTTTTCTAAAAACTTAAATTGATTATTTAACGAGGTACGAATTTCGTTAAAGTATTTACTATCAACGCCCTCTTTTTTAATCAATTCAATGTACTGCATTATAGTCGCCACTATCGTTTCACGATTTTGCATACCTGTATCGGTAAGCTCTAGGTTAACGTTTAACGACCCGTAGTTGCCATAGTGGGTTGGCACTGCCGATGCTGACAATTGCGATACCCACCCTTTATCACGTAATATTTGCGCTGGACTACCTGGCATTTCATTACTTAATAAGTAGGCCACAAAGCGATTAGGTTTAAGTGCAAACTCGTTATTGTTATTGCTAATGGTAAAATCAAGTTGTAGCTGTTTTACATCTTCATTAGGGGCATAAAACACGCGCTTACCACCGGCGTTATCAAAGTTAAGCTTGGCGGTTACTGTTGGTTTTTCAATGTTTTTATTTTTAATATCAGCAAAGTATTTTTGTGCTTTTTGCTCCATTACCGCAATTGACAAATTAGAGATAAGCGCTACTTTCATAATATTCGAAGAGTAGTATTTATTATAAAAATCAACTGTTTCTTTGTGTAATGAGCTGCCTTCTTTGTCACCTAAGGTTTCTAGGTTGCCAATTAAAAAACGGTTAGCTGGGTGGTCACCCATCATTTTACGCGCTAGTTTAAACTGCCCAAAAAAGTCCATTTCGCGGCGCATTGACCACTCTGCATTTACTGCATTTTTTTCTTTGTCTGTGTATTCAGGGTATAACTTAGGGGCTTTAAAAAAGTCAGCAAAACAGTCTAACCCTTCATCAAACGCATCGTTGTTAATTTTAAACATATAGTTGGTAATATCGAGCCAAGTATAGGCGTTGTGTGCGCCACCATTTTTGGTCATAAAGTCAGAGTAACCTTTAGTATCTGGGTAGCGCTCTGTGCCTAAAAACAGCATATGCTCTAAATAATGGGCCATGCCTTGTTGGCTCATTGGGTCATGTAATAAACCCACTCCAACACTTAATGCCGCGGCTGATTTTTCAGCACTGGGGTCTGATACTAAAATAACTTCAATGTCGTTAGCTAATTTAAGCGTTTTATATTCGCGATTATCATTAGGACTTACAACCAGCGAGTCTGATAATAAAACAGTTTGAGGTGCTTGAGATACAGATGATGTATTTGAACAACCGCTTAGTACAGCAAGTGCAATGGCACTAAAGCCAATAATTTTTTTCATTTTATTTCCATTAAAAGTATGTCGCAACTGCGATCTACGCTTATTTAAAAAGCTATTTACAGCCTAAATTAACATTTTAGATTAATGTTTTGCCACAATTTATCCGTTAATTGTGTAACACATTGTGAAAAACACCTGCATACTGCAACTCATTCAAATAATAATAAGGAAAAACCATGGAAAAGTTGATCATTTTAGCTATGTTCGCCCAAGTTTTACTCTCACTCATTGTAATGATTATTATGGGTAAAAGACGGTTTGCCGCAGCTAAAAATAAACACATCAATTTAACCGACTTTGCCACTATGCGTTTAGATAGTGCAGGTGACAATGTGCGTGTTGCTGATAGAAACTTTACCAATCAATTTGAAATACCCGTGTTGTTTTATGCTGGGTGCTTACTTGCAATGCAACTCAATAGTGCAAGCATTCTGGTGGCTGTTTTAGCTTGGCTGTTTGTGATTTCGCGTATTTTACATAGCGTTGTTCACTTAGGCAGTAATAAAATAAGAATACGCTTTAATCTATTCTTAATAGGCTGTGGCAGTGTATTTGCGTTATGGCTGGTAATAATTTGGCGGGTATTACTGTTTTAACTCTTACATTAAACAACTAAAAACCCCGCTATTTAACACCCATAGCGGGGTTTCTTTATTTTGAGTATTTGTTATTTAGCGCGTTTTAAACGTGGTAACACTAATAATAAAGCCCCTAGTAACCAAGCCATACTACCGCTTGAATCTTCTTTTTGCGAAGGTGGCACTACTTGGCTAATTAATGTGTTTTTAGCCGGTGTAAGGTTCTGCGCTGAATTAGGATCGTCATCTATAACTAATACGCTTTGAATAGTCACTAAATTAGCATTACTAATGGTTACATCACTTTTTAAGCACTGCTCTGTAGTGATACCAACTACCGGTATTTCACCACAATGTACTAAAGCAGCTATTTTATCTAAAGTCGCTTGGCTATCATCCGTAATCTGTCCAAACACAGTAAAACCACTGTTTTGCACATCCAAGTTGGCACTATTATCTTTTAAGTTAAAAAACCACTGGCTAGTTGCACTGTTTGGGTTTCCACCTAGTTTAGCCATGGCAATCGTGCCTTTAACATTAGAGTAAATAGGTTCGTTAATGACTGCTGGCTTGGTTGTAATTCGATCAAAATCATCTGAGTAGGTAAAACCGCCACCTTGGATTATGAAATCTTTGACTGAGCGATGAATCACTGTTTGGTTATACGCTGCATCATCTAAATAACTCATAAAGTTTTCTACAGTTTTTGGTGTTTTTTGATCAAATAAATTAATTTTAATAACACCTTGGCTGGTACTTACTTCTACAATGGTTGCTGAACTGGCAAAGCTTACTGCGCTAAGTAACGAGGCTAATAAAAGCTTTTTCATCGTTTTTCCCTATTATTATTTTATTTAAGTGTAAAGTTTAGTGATACTTAGAGTAATGCGAGTAAGACTAAAAATCGACTGCAAAATAGCCCCTGATACAATTCAAACCAAGTCGGTTACAACTTAATTACATTTCATCACCTTCCTACTGAACTTATCCTTGTAAAAACGCTGTTTAATGAAAATGCACTTATAAATTGTTTTATTTTTGTTATGATTCCTCTGCAAATTCGTAAATGGAGAATTGTAATGTCAGAAAAAAACAACCAAATTTGTGATTTTGGTTTACATAAGGGAGAGCCCTACACACGCTTACCTGCTAGTTTTTTAATCTGGATGGTAGGTATTAATCATCAAAAAGCCAGATATGCCAGCGAAGAGCTAAAACGCAGAGAGTTAGCTGCTACTAAAAAATTAAAGTGTGATTAAAGAATGTAAAAGTGTGTTTTTGTAGCAAACTAGTTAAACTATGCGCCAATAAACGTAAGTGCTTTTAATCAATAGGTGTTTTATGCGCATAATTTTTTTGTTTGTCATTGCTTTTAGTGTACTTGGGTGTAGTACTACACTCACTAGCCCCACCCCACAATATTTAACCGTACTGCATACTAACGATAATCATGGTCGCTTTTGGCACAATGAAAAAGGTGAGTATGGCATGGCTGCCCGTAAAACCCTGATTGACTCGCTACGCAATAAAGCAATCGCGCAGGGACATGCAGTACTGCTGCTTTCTGGTGGCGATATAAATACCGGCATTCCAGAGTCAGATTTACAATACGCTGAGCCTGACTTTAAAGGCATGTCGTTAATTGGTTATGATGCGATGGCCCTTGGAAATCATGAATTTGATAACCCGATGAGCGTGCTTAAAAAGCAACAGCAATGGGCTAACTTTCCTTTTTTATCGGCAAATATATTTGAAAAATCGACCGGTAAAAATGTATTTGATAGCTATAAAGTATTTAATAAAAATGGGCTGAGTATTGCTGTTATAGGCTTAACCACCACTGATACAGCCAAAATAGGTAATCCCGAATATATTCGCCAATTAGAGTTTAAAGATCCAATCGAAATCACGGCACAATTAGCACAAAAAATTAAAGCACAATATAACCCCGACATTACTATTGCGCTCACTCATATGGGGCATTATGTGGATGCCAGCCACGCAATTAATGCGCCTGGAGATGTAACACTTGCGCGCTCACTGCCAACTAACACCTTAGATATGATCATCGGTGGTCACTCTCAAGAGCCTGTATGTATGGCGGCTAAAAACGTAAATGACGATAACTTTAAACCCGGCCTAGCCTGCACGCCCGATCAACAAAATGGCACTTGGATAATGCAAGCCCACGAATGGGGTAAATATGTTGGTAAAGCCGAATTTAAACTTGAAAATGGCCAGCTAACCCTCTTAAATTATAAACTGCTACCCGTTAATTTATATGTTGATAAACAACACGCGGATGGCACAACGTCTAGTGTATTAGCTAACGAGTACATTACGCCTAATCCACAGTTAAACGCATTTTTAGCCGAGTATCAGGAAAAAGGCGCTAAACAAATTGAAGGTAAAATTGGTTATGTAAATGCCAGACTTGAGGGCGATCGCAATAAAGTACGCTACCAACAAACAAATTTAGCTCGCGTTATTATTCAAGCGCAAATGAACAGTACCGATGCTGACTTTGGCATTATGAGTGGCGGCGGTGTACGCGACAGTATTGCTGCAGGCGAAGTAAGTTATAAAGATATTTTAAAAGCTCAACCGTTTCAAAATCGAGTGGCTTATATCGATATTGCAGGAGAAGATTTATGGCAATATTTAGAAGTTGTAACGCGTTTCCCGCCTGATTCAGGCGCTTACATGCAGTACCACAAATTATCGTTTGAGCATAAAAACAACACCTTAGTAAAGGTATTAATAAATGGGCAAGCATTAGATAAAAGTAAAACTTACCGTATGAGCATTAATAACTTTAACGCCTCAGGTGGTGATGGCTACCCTGCACTAACCACAGCAAAAGGTTTTGTAGTTACTGATGAAACAGACTCTAACGCATTAAAGCGTTTTTTTGCAGAGCACAGCCCAATAGATGCGGCCCAGTTTGCCCCTAAATAATCTATATTTTGGAGATAGTAGGAGCTAGTATATTACTTGCCTACTATTTCTAAATCGCCTTTAGCAATATTAACTAACCCGTAACTGTGTAGCCGCGAACGAGAACCCTCTCCAAATGCCTTAGGCGGATAAAAAATTTCTTTTTGTTGCGGGTATTCACTCAACACTTCATCTAACGCCGCGCGTATTTCGCTCAATGTTTTTTCAAGGCTATTATTAAAGTTAGGGCGCTTGCGGATCGTGTGTCCCAGCTCTACTAATCGATAAAAATATTTATTAGCTAATTCAATTAGCTCATCAGGCACATCTTTATTATGGCTGAGCACAACATCGCTATTACTGTTACAAAATTCAATAAGCGCTAAATAAAAACTAAGTGGTTTATTTGCTAAACATACTTGGTATTGCGGATTAATATTAACTGACACCGTTTTAGTATTTAGATTAATAACTAACACGGGTGATTTACTTTCCTCAACAGGTTCAGGCTGCAGCGTAGCTAACTGCTTACTTTTTTGCTCTATTGTAATAACCGTTTTCAGCCAGTGGCTAACAAAAGCACTTAACATAAAAATAGCGACATAATAATAAATATAACGCCACGGCCATGGCTGTGGTTTTATATCAAAAACTAAAAAAACAGGGCCAATACTGGTCGTTAAACGCGTAAAAAACTGCGCTCCGGTTAATGTGGTTGATAGCTTTTTATCAGCGACAATATTTAACAATAATAAATTAGTGCCGATTAGTTGCGAATTTAACTGCTCTAAATAACTATTTATATTATCTATATTACTGGAGTACTTAAGCAGTTCATTAGATAGCTCGAGTAAAGGTAAATCCAACGCTACCTGTTTTTCTATCGTGGCTATATTAAGCTTTTGCACTTGCTGTTGTTTATAGCTTACAGAGTAATAAAATACGCTACAAAGTAATAAAAAAATGAATAGCGTAATAAATGAAAATAACTGCTTACTCATATTTCATCTCGCTTAAAAGTTACAACGTCATTATCACACTGCCAAAATGACTGCGCACCTTTATAGTAATGAAGAGATTGCTCTTGCGACATGGCTAATAAATGCGCCTGTACCGAGCATAATAGATCGGTATTATTATGTGGCATTTTTAAATACCAACGCGTGCCTGCAATATTATTTTTTAGCGGGGTAATATAGTTTTTTGAAAAGCGTTTTGCATCACTTTCTTGCCAAAACGAAGCTATAATATCTACTTTTCCGTTAGCCAATAAATCACGTAAGGCATCGTGAGAGCTAGCATAAACAATATTTAAGTTTTCGAGGTTAATATCCAACTCTTTAAATATTTGCTTGGGCAATATATGCCCTGAGCGGCTCGTAGGGTAATCTAACAACCCAATGCGCTTACCCAAAAAGTATTCCTTTGCTATTTTAGGTTTTTCTTTAGCCGAAATAAAAAATGCAGTGTAATCAGAAAACCCAACTACAGGTTGGTAGTTATAGGTAGTCTCTGCTTTAAATGCTTCCATAATATTGTTTTTAGTTAAAATAAGATCTGCAATGCCTTTTCCTACAAATTCAAAGCTCTCAGTCGTGTTATAGCGCCAGTAACTTACAACCGAACCGTACTGCTTAGCTACCACATCATCGGTGCACAAACTATGTGCTAATGTACCTGCTATTTTTTTTGATGGTGCAAAAATGATTAACTGGTTTTCATTTTTAATTGCAGATGTTTGGCATTCAATTGATGTTTCTATTAATTTTACAAAGCGTAATTCACTGCTATCAACACTTAGTTGACCACACACCCACACCAAAACAATTAACAAATATAAAAATACAATTAACAGTATTTTATTGTAAATGACGCATTTAATGTTCAAACAAAACATCCTAATATTATTATTAGCCCATTTGAACAATTTTAATTACTTATTGCAATAAGTAATTTTACCTATTAACTATAAGCATCTGATTTAATTAATTTACCTACAAGTTAATATGAATATTCTTAACGCCTTCCTATCCTCAAAATAAACAAGGACAATTGACCGGATTAGTGATTTTGACCCTATAATAATTTGAAGGAAACCAAATGCGTAACAACTTAATGTCCTCAGTTAAAGCAACGCTGGTCGTCAGCGCTGTACTTGTTTGTACTAATGCTCATGCATGGGGTCAAAATGGACACAGGATCATAGCTAAAATTGCAGAGTCTCACTTAAGTGAGACAACAAAAACAAAACTTTTGCCGTTATTAAATAATGAATCTTTAGCACAAGTGTCTACTTGGCCAGATGAAATGCGCTCTGCTCCAGGTGAGTTTTGGCAAAGAAAATCATCACGCTGGCATTATATTAATACATCTGCAAACAAACCTATTTCACTCAATCATTCTCATACAAAAAATAAAGAATCTGTTACCAACATTCTTGAAGGTATTCATTACTCAATTAAAGTACTTCAAGACGAGCAAAGTTCATTAGATGCTAAGCAGTTTAGCTTACGCTTTTTAGTACACCTGGTAGGCGACAGCCATCAGCCTTTTCATGCTGGCCGTGCAGATGACCGTGGTGGTAACAATATTAAAGTGAAGCACTTTGGTCAAGAAACCAACCTACACAGTTTGTGGGACAGTAAGTTAATTGAAGGCGAAAACCTCTCATATACTGAATTTGCTGACTTTATCAATACTAATAATCAAACTTTAATTAGTGAGTACCTAACCAGTACCCCTACTAGTTGGCTAGTAGAATCAAACAACTTAGCAGAATCAATCTATAATAAAAATGAAACAGATATTAGCTATAGTTACATTTTTAACCATATGCCAATAATTAAAATTCGGCTGCAACAAAGCGGAATAAGACTCGCCGGTTTATTAAATAGTTTATTTGATGAATCAGCAACACCGTTAGTCAGTGCACTTAAGATGCAAACTAGCGAAAAAACAACTAACTAAGTAACTTTTAATACGGGAAAACAACATAATGAATAAACTTCGCCTTTCGAAATTAACCGGAGCAATTATTTTAGCTCTTGGTGTTTCTGCAAGTGCTATGGCTGCTGACACGTCATCTGCAATGCGCGGTAAAATCACTACTCCATCTGGTGAAAGTGCTGCAAATGTAAAAATTAAAGTTATTCATGGTCCTACTGGAACTGTAAGTGAGCTTACAACCAATTCAAGTGGTACTTTTATAGCTAATGGTTTACGTGTTGGGGGTCCATATACAGTAATAATCGACTCTGATACTTTTAACGACACTACGCTTGAAAACATCTACCTAGAATTAGGCGATACTTATCGCTTAAACTCTCAGCTTAGACCATTAAACATGGAAAAAATTGAAGTTTCTGGCTATAAAATAGTACAACAATCAGGTGGTTCTAGCAGCTCTTTTGGCGAAGATACAATTCAAAACATGCCAAGTTTTAACCGCGATATTAAAGATATTGCTCGCTTAAATCCACTTGCAAATATTAACGGTAATGGAGAGCTAACCTTTGCTGGTAATAATCCACGTAGTAATAGCTTAACTGTTGATGGTATTGGTCAAAACGACGATTTTGGTTTGAACTATGGCGGCTACCCTACAGCGCAGCCACCTGTTGCACTTGATGCAATTGAACAAATTTCTGTAGACGTATCTCCTTTTTCAGCAGCTAAAGGCAACTTTGGTGGCGGTACTATAAATGCAGTAACAAAGTCAGGTACTAACGAATTTAAGTTCTCTGGTTTTTACGAAACATCAACCCCAGATATGGCGGGGGATGTAGACAGTATTTCACAAGTATACGCAAATGGCAGACCAGCTTTAGATGAAGATGGCCACAGAACATTTGTTACTGAACAAGTAAAGCCAATCCAAACAGAAGCGCGTTACGGTTTTAACTTTGGCGGACCAATACTAGAGGATAAGCTTTTTTACTTTGTAAACTACAATGCATGGAAGAGCGAGTTAGATTTAGACTATGGTTTTGAAGGCTCTGGTGCTGCTAATGAGTACGATGTAACCAAAGAAAGCTTTGATCAGTTTTTATCTATATTAGATAACGTGTACGGTATGCAAGATTCTCTTGGTGGCGACCCTAAAGACACCAATGAGTCATTATTGGTTAAGTTAAGCTGGAACATCAACGATGACCATCGTTTAGACTTTACATACCAATGGCAAGACGATAAAGACGAGCGTAATTTTGGTACTGGTGGCAGTACCGTTTCACTTGCTTCAAATCGTTACACTTACGCGACTAAATTCAACAACTTTGCTACCAAGCTTTACTCAGATTGGAATGAAGACTTCTCTACTGAAATTGGTATTGCTTATAAAGATGTAACATCTGACAGCATCACTAATTCTAAAATTGGTAGTGTTAAAGTTGAAGAATATTTCCGTGGACCAGCTTATCAGTTTGGTACTGATGAATACCGTCATGCCAATAAAGCAGCGACTGAAAATTTAACACTAACTTTTGATGGCACATACTTATTAGACGAACACCAAATTAAGTTTGGTGCTAAGTATGAATCTTTAAATTTATATAATTTATTTGCAGCCAACTCTTTAGGCTCATGGGAGTTTGATAACTTTGCTGGTTTCGAAAACCGCGAAGTAGGTAATTACAAAGGTAAACATGACTTTACTTACAGTAATGCCTATACCAACAACTCAGCAGATACTGCTTACGATGCAACGCGCAGTCAGTTTGCTCTTTACGTAGAAGATACGTTTTATGCTACTGATGATTTAGAAGTAACTGCGGGTGTACGTTATGAGCGTTTGGCATCTGACGATAAACCAACATTGAATGAAAAGTTTTTAGAAACCTATGGTTTTACTAACCAAGAAAACCTTGATGGTGTAGATATTATTTTACCTCGTGTTGGTTTCAAATATTATGCAACAGAGGCTCTTACTATCAATGGTGGCGTAGGTCGTTTCCAAGGCGGTATTCCTAACGTTTGGTATAACAACTCATTCCAAAAAGACGGTCTTACTTTTGTTGACGCACCACAAAGCGTAATTGATGGTTACTACGCAAATAACCCTGTTGATATCACTCAAGTTCCAGACGAAATAAAAGGTTCATTAGTACAAGGTGCGGGTAGCACTAACTATATTGATCCTAACTTTAAATTACCTTCAAGCATCCGTGCGCAAGTTGGTTTTGATTATGAATTTGACTCAGAATTTTTAGGTAATGGCTTTAAATGGCAAGCAGAAATTGCTTACCATAAAAAAGAAAATGAGGCTGTATGGCATAACACTGCAATCAAGCCTGTTGGAACAACCGCTGATGGCGATCGTATTATTTATGAAGGTATCTACGAAGGTGACTTAAAAGATAACTTTGATATAGCAATGACCAACTCAGCTGAAGATGGGCGCTCGGTAATCTTCTCTACCGCTCTTGCTAAAGAATGGGATAACGGCCTATACATATCTACCAGTTATGCACATCAAGATATTACAGAAGCTTCAGGTGGTTCATCATCACAAGCACAAAGTAATTATAAACATACAATAACACAAAGCCGTAATGTTGATTTAGCACAGCGTGGTGCTTACGAAGTGGAGCATAGCTTTAAGGTTAATGTGAGCTATAATACTGAGCTTTTTTCTGGCTACCAAACCAAGTTTAACATGTACTTTGAGCGTCGCTCTGGCCGCCCATTTAGCTATACAATGGGTCTTTATGAAAAAGACGATTTAGGCGATACACGTGACTTTTATTCAAACTCGGCTTACCTTGCATACATCCCAACGGGTGCTGATGATGCAAATGTAAACTGGGATGAATCTGGTTTGTCGTGGAGCGAACTTGAAACGCTACTTAACCGTGCTGGTATTTCTGAGCGTGGCCAAATTCTAAACCGTAATACAGGAACTCAACCTTGGGTTACTACTATGGATATTAGTGTTAAACAAGAGATCCCAGGTTTTGCTGAAGGCCATAAAGGTGAGGTTTACTTTATGATTGATAACTTTGCTAACTTACTTAATAGCGACTGGGGTGTTGAAAAGCGTTTAGGTTACTCTGATCAAGCTGTATATGACCTAGCTGGAATAGATGATGAAGGCCGATACATTATCAACAATCGTCATAACGGTGCTGATGTACGCAATTATAGCCAAATTTCTACGTCATCATCTGCATGGCAAGCTAAAATTGGTGTGAGCTATAAGTTTTAATACCTAATAAAGTATTACATTTTATATTAGTTAAACCCATTACAACTTTGTAATGGGTTTTTTCATTTAAACTCCCTTTTTTCATCTATCTGTCATAAATAGTATCTACTCTCTTTTACAACACGAACATTTCATTATTAACATTAATAATCCGTAGCATTATTCTATAAATATTAAAAAAACATTACACTTGTAGCTTATTTGTAAACACAAACTAATGTATAATATGTATAGATTTAGTACTGCATGAATTTGGTTCGTTTGTTTAGTGCAAATACTTTATAAATATAAAAAGTTTAATAAACTACATGGGAAAACAAAATGAAAACTCAACTTCGTAAAACAGCTCTATCACTCGCTATTGCAGCCTGTGTAGGCGTGAGTGGTGCTGCAATCGCCAACGAAACGTCATCGTCTGTTAAAGGTCAGATTACGGGTCCAAATGGTAATCCAGCTGTTGATACTCAAATTACAATTATTCATATACCATCAGGTTCAACAAAGACCGCAACAGTTAATGCACAAGGTAACTTCTCGACCAAGGGATTGCGTGTTGGTGGTCCTTATAAAATAATTGTTGATTCTGATACTTATCAAGATACTCAAGTTGAAGATATTTATTTAACGCTAGGACAAACTTACCCTGTAACCGTTGCTCTTCGCTCACAAGAAATGGAACAAATCATTGTAAGCGGCGCACCAATAAGCTCACAATCAGGTAGTACAGGTCCAGCTACATTTTTCACATTAGATGATTTAGAAAACAAGCCTGCAATTAATCGTGATTTAAAAGATATTATTCGCGCCGATCCTCGTATTTATATCGACGAAACAAATGCCGGTGCAATTAATTGTGGTGGTGGCAACCCTCGCTTTAATAGCTTAACGGTTGATGGTGTTCGTATGAACGATAACTTTGGCCTTAACTCAAGTGGTTACCCTACCGAAAGAATGCCTTTTTCTTTTGATTCTATTGCACAAGTTGCCGTAGAACTAGCACCATTTGACGTACAATACGGTGGTTTTACCTCTTGTAATATCAATGCAGTGACTAAATCAGGTACCAACGAATTAACTGGTGGCTTCTTCTATGATTATACTAACGACTCAATGTCGGGCGATTCCATTAAAGGTAATAAACAGCAACTTGGTGATTACTCAGAAAAGCGTTATGGTTTTAACGTTGGATTGCCACTAATTGAAGATACACTATTTTTATTTACCTCTTATGAAAAACTTGAAGGCGCACAAATATTTGCATATACCCCATTTGCGAATGGTCGAATTAATCAAGCAACTGTGGATCGTATAACCCAAATAGCTAAAGATAACTATAATTACGATGCTGGCAATATGACGCCTAGCATGCCTGTTGAAGATGAAAAAATATTAGTTAAACTAGATTGGAACATCAACAACGATCATCGTGCTAGTTTTGTGTATAACTATAATGATGGCTTTAGTTTAGCGCAGTCAGATGCTGATGCAAATGAACTCGCATTATCAAGCCACTTTTATGAGCGTGGCGCTGAGCTACAATCTTATGTCACCTCACTTTACTCTGATTGGACAGATAACTTTTCAACAGAAATGCGTATAGGTTACTCAAAATTAGATAACCGCCAAGACTCTTTAGATGCTGCTTCAGGATTTGGTGAATTCCGTATTGATACAGGTGATATAGATGTTTATCTTGGCCCAGATGATTCACGTCAAGCAAATAAACTCAAGTATGATAATTTATCTCTTAAACTAGCCGGTACATACTACTTAGAAGATCATGAGCTTTCATTTGGTTACGAACGTGAAGAGCTAGATGTATTTAACTTATTCGTACAGCATAATGAAGGTGAGTATCGTTTTAACTCTATCGAAGACTTTGAAAATGGTGTAGCGCGTGTTTATTATGGTAATGCTTCAAGTCATAACCCTGATGATGCAGCGGGTGAATTTAAGTACGCACTTAACACTCTTTACGCACAAGACAAGTTTGAGTTAATCGATTACGATGTATCATTCATTGTAGGTCTACGTTACGACTGGTATACCAGCGATGACAAGCCAACTCATAACCAAAATTTTGAAGATCGTTATGGTTTTTCTAATAGCCAAAACTTAGACGGTATAGATTTGTTACAACCGCGTTTAGGCGTTAACTGGATTTATAACGATCAGTTAGAACTTCGTGGTGGTGTCGGCTTATACTCTGGTGGTAACCCTAACGTATGGGTATCTAACAGCTATTCTAATGATGGTGTGCGTAATATTCAGGTAAACCAAAAAAACCTACAAATTTTAGGCCCTAATGCTATTGCATTTAACGGTAATGGTCAGCCTGGTTACGATATCCCACAAGACTTATTTGATAATGTTGGTCAAGGCGGTGCTGATGCAAGCACCAATGTAACAGACCCTAATTTTGAAATCCCTTCTGAGTGGAAATTCTCGCTAGGTGGTACTTATATTACCGAGAGTGAGTATGTATTTAATGTTGATTATCTATATACCGACAAACAAGACTCCGCAATTATTAGCAACCTGGCAAATGTAAAAAGTTCAGTAGCACCTGATGGCCGCCCTGTTTACAGTGATGATTTACATCCTCGTGAGTCTGATCTAATGCTAACTAATGTTAAAGGTGACGACGCATATTCACATGTTTTATCCATAGCAATGAATAAATCTTTTGATAACGGCATTGATTTAGCGCTTTCTTATGCTTATACAGTAGCAAAAGATGTGCATCCAATGACAAGCTCTGTTGCATTTTCTAACTACCATAATATTGCAGTATCAGATACAGAAAACCCAGGGCTTGCTGCATCAAACTACGAAATTCCACATCGCTTTACTATGAGCTTATCTTATAACCATGAAATATTTGATGGTTATGACACTAAGTTCAATCTATTTGGTCAGGCATCGCAAACCAGTCCTTATTCTTATGCGTTTGACTCTCGCTCTGGTGGCTTAGGCTTTAATGACAGCAGTCGTCAATTACTATATGTACCTACCTTAGATGATAGTAAAGTTGTTTACGGCGCTAACTTTGATAAAGCAGCGTTTGATGAGTGGGTTAATAGTGAAGGTTTAGCTCGTGGTCAGATCCAAGAGCGTAATAGTATTGATGGTGATTGGTGGGTGACGCTTGATTTCAAAGTTGAGCAGGAGTTTATGGGCTTTACTGGTGATCAAAAAGGCTCAGCTTACTTTGTAATTAAAAACATCGGTAATATGCTGAATGACGATTGGGGCGTGCTAGAAACAGGTAATTCATTTCAAAGTGCTGTTTCTGCAGATATCGTGAATGGACAGTATGTGTTTAACAGCTTTAATAACCCATCGGGTGCAAGCATTGATGTTAAACCATCTCTGTGGGAAATGCGTGTAGGCGTAAAATACACTTTCTAATTAAAATTAGGTAATAATTTTAATTAGTTTAGAGCCCATCTTATGATGGGCTTTTTTTATGGCTGTAACTGATGTTTTAATTTTTCAAAAATGCTCATCATTTGCAGACGCTCATCGTCACTGAGTGTATTTAGGAGCTGCGCTTCCCATGCAAGTGCCTCTGGGGTGATTTTTTTATACAGAGCCTCGCCTTCATCAGATAGCATTAAAAATGCAGCTCGTTTATCTTGCTCATTCACTTTGCTGCAAATAAAACCTTTAGTTATTAAAGCTTTTACCGCTCTTGATACCGTTGATTTATCCATATCAGCTTGCGTGCATAATTGTTTAGCTGTGCTTTGCCCATATTGCGCTAAGTTAGCGAGTATGCGCCACTGCGGAATATTTAAGCCAAATTCACGTTTATACACTTTGGCAAAATCGTTACTCACAAGCGTAGCTATATTGGTTAATTGATAAGGTAAAAACGTATCTAAATTGATCTTCATCGTTGTAGCACCACTCGTTGGGCCTGCGTTTTAATTCAACTGGAAATGACTGTTCATTATTATTTACAGTGAATTAACTTACGCAATTTGAAATTAGTCTCACTTGAGAGTATCTTAGCCTAAATAATAACAAGATTAAACTACCCCACTCTCACAGGAGTTGCTAATGGCTACCGAATTAAAATACATGACTGGTTTTGGTAATGAGTTTGAAACCGAAGCTTTGCCTGGTGCATTGCCTATCGGACAATTTAGTCCGCAAAAAGTAAAGTACGATTTATATGCAGAGCAATTTAGTACAACCGCGTTTACTGCGCCGCGTGCACAAAACCGTCGTAGTTGGCTGTACCGTATTCGTCCCTCTGTTATTCAAGGCGATTATATCGCAATGGATAATGGCTTAATTCGCACTGCGCCTATTACCGAAGTAGTAACTCCACCAACTATGCTGCGCTGGAACCCTATCGATATCCCAGAGCAACCAACTGATTTTATTGATGGCTTAATTACTATGGCCGCTAATGGTAGTGCAAATGGCCAAACCGGTATTGCTATTCATGTTTATGTTGCTAATAAATCGATGGACGGACGTTATTTTTATAATGCCGATGGCGAAATGTTGTTTGTACCGCAGCAGGGTGAATTATTGCTCAAAACTGAGTGTGGTAATTTAACCATAAAAGCGGGCGAAATAGCGGTTATTCCCCGTGGTATAAAGTTTCAGGTACAACTATTAACAGCGACTGCGCGCGGTTATATTTGTGAAAACTATGGCCATCAGTATGAATTAGCTGAGCGTGGCCCGGTCGGCTCTAACGGTTTTGCCAACGATCGTGACTTTCAATACCCAGTTGCTGCTTTTGAAGATATAGAAGGTAAGTTTGAATTAGTGGCTAAATTTAACGGCAACATGTTTCGTTGTGATATCGGCCACTCGCCTCTAGATGTAGTTGCGTGGACCGGTAACAGTGCGCCGTATAAATATGACTTAGCACGTTTTAATGTAATGAATACAGTGAGCTTTGATCACCCAGATCCTTCTATTTTTACCGTACTTACATCGCCATCAGGTACTGAAGGCGTGGCTAATATTGATTTTGCTATTTTTCCTCCACGCTGGATGGTGGCCGAAAACACCTTTCGCCCTCCTTACTTTCATCGCAATATAATGAGTGAATTTATGGGCTTAATAGAAGGCGTTTACGATGCTAAAGAGCATGGCTTTGTTCCTGGGGGTATGAGTCTACACAATTGTATGTCGCCACATGGACCTGAAGCCGACGTGTTCGACAAAGCCTCTAATGCCCAGCTTGAGCCACAACGTTATGATAATACGCTGGCATTTATGTTTGAATCACGTTATATCATATCCCCAACTAAATACGCTCTTGAGGGCAAAGAGCGCCAAACTAACTACACTGATTGCTGGCGCACAATTAAAAAGCAATTTACTGGATCACAAGGATAATAAACCATGAAACTTTATAGTTATTTTCGCTCATCTGCCGCATACCGGGTGCGTATTGCGCTTAACTTAAAAAACATTGATCACGAATTGGTTGGTGTTAATTTACTAAAGTCTGAACAATTAGGTGCAGCCTACTTAGATAAAAACCCACAAGGTTTACTCCCAGCACTTGAAACAGCTGACGGTGTGCTTGGGCAATCTCTGGCTATTTTAGAGTATCTTGAAGAAAGCCATCCAAACACAACGCCATTATTATTTGGTAACGCGTGGCAAAAAGCACAAATCCGTAATTTAAGTTACGCCATAGCCTGCGACATTCATCCGTTAGATAATTTACGCGTACTCAAGTATTTAAGTAACGAACTAGGGGTAGACGATGAGGCTAAAAACACTTGGTATCGCCACTGGGTAGAAGTAGGGTTTGAAAAAGTAGAGCATCTACTTGATCGTAATAACGCTTTTTGTGTGGGTGAGCAACCAAGCCTTGCCGATGTGTGCTTAGTACCGCAGGTATTTAATGCTATTCGTTTTAATGTAAATATGGCCGCATATCCTAAAATAGCAGCCATTTATGAGCGTTGTAATAAGCTCGATGCATTTATTGATGCCGCACCACAAAATCAACCTGATGCAACCTAGTCTAAATAATTAGCCTAGGTAATTAACCCAGAAAATTAGCCTTGTAAGGCACTGTGCACCACAGTTACATGGTCAATTAATTCTAAGCCCAGATCAGTTAAATAACCGCCATCTGGGCTATCTATAATTCCTTTATCAAATAAACGTTGTGCGGCGCTTAACAAGCTAGGCTCTGCGTCTGAATGAAGTTTAATTCCCTGCATTTTACTTTCACGCGGAAATTTAGCTAATAGTGTAAATTCATCGATCATTGTTTGGTTAAATTGCATATATTTTCACCTATTTATTGTTCTGTGTTTTACTAAATATAAATATACCCAAGTCAAGAAAGCGCCTTTTCTATAAGCAGCTGTCTAATGTTAAGGTGCTATAAAATACCCAATTACGCATTTTTATGGTGTTTGTGTATACCTTACCCTAGCATGTTTTTTAGCTTAGTGTATTATTTTTAAACCTGCGACAATTTGAGACTAAAATGCGCCATTTATTAATCTTATGTTTTTATATTAGCTGCTTAAGCTATTCGCTACTCAGCCATGCTAATACAATTAAAACCCACTCTGTTATCGATGCTAATCAGTTTGTAAATACCGACACAAGTTGTTGGTACGACAATAAGCGCTACAGCGAAGGAGCGTTAATACAAATACACTCATTTACACTTATTTGCGGGGCTAAATTTGTACAACATAACAACAGCCAACTAATTTGGCTTAAACTCGACAAACAAGGCAATGCAATTTACCCTACTAAGCCCGCTACAATTACAGTGAATTAGCCTCTACGAGTGAATTAAGTTACACTATGCGCAGTTTAAATAAGTAGTGTAGCTATGGATAATCAACCTAAAAACCCTTTACATGGGGTAACGTTAGAACAAATACTTGTTGAGTTAGAGCAACGACTTGGCTGGAGAACTTTGGGTGAACAGGTTAAAATTAAATGCTTTACTGATGCACCAAGCATTAAATCGAGCTTAAAATTTTTGCGTAAAACCCCATGGGCACGAGATAAAGTAGAAGCACTTTATATTCATACCATAAATAACAAGCCAATTCGTAGACCTAAAAGTGCACCAAGGCCCACTTCCGATAGAGCACCTGATACATCGGGCTTTGTTTGGCCTTCGATCAAAAAATAAATAATAAAACGGCGTGTAATAACGCCGTTTTATAGTTTTATAGTTTTATAGTTTTATAGTTTTATAGCCGTGTATTATTTATCTAGCTGTTCTTTGCAAATAACGTTTAATGATCCAGGTGAAATTGTAATAACTAATTTGTTAGAAGTTTTCACCTCTCCATCTACTACGTATTTAATCTCTTGCTCTGCACTTACTTCCACTCTTTTAGCATTTGTATGATGCGAATTAATAGCTAAATGTGTTTGTGTAATGCTGCTAAACATAAGCTCGGCAATACTCAGTACTGTAGTGCCATTTTCTTTATTGGGTATTAACCAATTCACATCAAGTAAGCCATCACTATGATCGGGCTGCCCGCCACCTTGAGCTAGCAAAGTAGTAAAGGGTGCGGCATTAGCAACAATAAAACTATTGGTACTTACTTGCGTTGGTTCGTTATCATCAAGCTTTATCGTTAATACTTGTGCTTTTTGTTCACCAAAAGCTTGTAAAAAACCATTTAAATAGGCCAGTTGCCCAGATTTGTTTTTAGCTTCACGGTCGGCTTTTTCAATCATGGAGTGTTCAAAGCCAATTCCTGCCAGTAGTAACATTAGCTCGTCGTTACAATAAGCTGTGTCGATTAAACTTGTTTGCCCATCAATAATTAAATCACAGGCTTGTTCAACAGGAATAAATTTTGATTTTATGCCCATTAACACATGCGCTAATGCGTTAGCCGTGCCCAGCGGAATAATACCCAACCTGCATTTAGTGTGCACTAATACACTGGCCACTTCTGTCACTGTGCCGTCACCACCACAAGCAATAATAATATCTGGCTGCTCTTTTATTGCCTGTTTAGCAAGCGCTACGCCGTTAACTTCTTTTGAGGTTGTTAATACGGTTAAGTCGTAATAAGCCGATAAACTAGCAATAATTAGGTGTTGTTTGTCTTGCCACATTTTTGTGCCCGACACTGGATTTGCAATCAAAAATGCTTTGTTTTTAATTACTAACTCACCTTTTTTATGGCGCTTAGCTAAGTGATGTAATTGGCGTTTATTAAGGTTAGCTGTCTCGCGAGTTTCTTTTATTTGTGCCAGTATTTGATGCACATCGGCATCTTTATTTTGGCTAAGCAAGTAGGCCGCCATTACAAACACAGAGCGCCCGCGCCCTAAAGCACAATGCACCACCACACGGCGATCTTTTTGTACATGATGATGGATCCAATTAATTGCTTGGTTTAACTGCGAATGCGTAGGAACGCTATGATCGAGTACCGGAATGTTTAAATAATTAATGTTTTCTTGCGTAGAGCTCCACTCTAAACCGTCAAACTCGCACGTTACATCAAGTATTGCGGTAATACCATTTTCTTTTAGCGTGTCTATGTCGGAGGGGAATAATCGACATGCCAAAAACAAATGTTCATTAATCTTTTGAATAGGCGGCACTTTATCGTGTTTACGTGCCCACGCATTGTATAGTTGTGCGCCGAATAAAAAAGGAATAAACGCCCAGCGAATATAAAAAGGGATAACGCCGTTTTCGCGTTTTCTAAACACTTTTGCTATATCGAATATATAAGCGCCCCCCACTAAAAGTAGTGACAACGCACTCCAATAAAATACAATTGAAAAGTAAATTGAGTTAACTTCCCAGCCAATAAATATGAGTATAAATGCCAATAGTAAGTAACTAATTGCAGCCCACATATGTTCTCCTTTTATAATATATGCTCGTTGTTGTTATATTTATTAATCATGCCTTAATATTGTAAAAGCAAATTTTACGCCAGCATTCACTTATCCCTGATTAATTATATTATTGATAATTAACACTTTAATTTTTATTTATTAAGCCTTTTTTAGTCCACTTATAAAACGTTGCTGTTTTTACACTGTAGTAGGCTAATTGTTCACACTGGTATAAAGTAACAGCAATACACTTTGTTTACTTGTATTAGGCTGTATTGCAGCTAATCTAATAGAACATCTAAGCATTTTTTTGCATCCACAAACAACTCTCAAACGTTTATTTAACTAATAATAAAAATATTAAGGTAATCATGGAAAACGACGATTTACTCCCCCTTTTGTGCTCAACCGCACAAGGCGATAAACACGCATTCGCTAATCTTTATCAGCAAACCAGCGGAAAGTTATTTGCTATAACTTTAAATATGTTAACAAACAGAGCGCATGCGGAAGAAGTATTGCAAGAAGCTTTTATTAAAATTTGGCATAACGCATCTGAGTATAATTCATCTAAGGGAACGGTTATTAGCTGGATGATCAGCATTGTTAGATACCGAAGCCTTGATGCGCTGCGCTACAACAAAGTGCGCAAGGAGCAATCACTAGCCGATGACGATATAAACGAGCACGATATTGAGGTGAGTTATGCCGAAAATACCAAACTCGTAAGCTGTATAGAGCAATTAGAACCACAGCAAAAGCAAGCGATTCACTTGGCCTATTACAAAGGCTTAAGCCACAGCGAATTAGTTGATCATATCGACACGCCTTTAGGTACGGTAAAAAGTTGGATCCGCCGTGGATTAGTTCAGCTACAAAGGTGTTTAACCCTATGAATTATAATAAACCCGAGGTATTAAATGCACTTGCAGGGCAATATGTATTGGGTACACTATCAAGCTCAACCCGTAAGCGTTTTCAGCGATTACTCCTCAACTCCAGCAAAGCACGTGAGGCCACAACAATGTGGGAGCAAAACTTAAATAACTTAGCCAGTGCTATTACGCCACGAGCGCCAAGTGACGACTTATGGCCAAAAATATTACAACAAATTGAAAATCAGCCCCAACCAACGAAAACAATAATTCGTACACAAGCTTCAATTTGGCGCACTTGGTCGTTTGTTGCTACAGCAGCTTCAATTGTATTAGCATTTTTAGTAATGCAACCGGCCACTAATGTTAGCAATATTCAGCAAATTGCATTAGTGCAAAATAAAGCGCAGCAGCCGTTATGGTTTATTGATGTTAATGAGCAGGCTTTATCAATTAAGGCAAGTAGTCAGCTTGTGGCTAAAACAGATAAAGACTATGAGCTGTGGATGATACTAAAAGACCAAGACGCACCAATATCGCTGGGCTTACTCCCTAAAACAGGCAGCATAACGCTATCTAAAAACAGCCGTTTTAAAGCCAGTGATGTTGCTTTATTAGCTGTAAGTTTAGAACCTATTGGTGGCTCGCCAAACGGCTCACCAAGCGAAGTACTCTATACCACCGAATTAGTACTTTTATAAATTACTAAAAACAGCTCTTTTATCTTTTTCAGAAATAAGATATTAGAGCTAAAAACAGCGGTAATTAACAAATAAAGCACATTAATTAAAAATAAATTAACTTATTTGCATCCAATTTAAATCCTGCCTCGTATTACTAATGACTTCAATCAAAAACTAAAGGACAAAGTCATGAAAGCTTTTACTCCATCAATACTCGCAGTTGTTATATGTGCTACTTTTGCAAGTGCACCAAGTGAAGCATCAAGCCATAGAGAAGCGCCTAATATTAGTCGTTTTCCAACCTTAGACTCTACCGATTTTTATGTTTTTAATAGTTATGAGCAAGGCCGTGGTGACTTTGTTACCTTGATTGCTAATTACATTCCATTGCAAGATGCCTACGGTGGCCCTAATTACTTTGCCATGGATCCTGATGCTACTTACAGCATTCACATTGATAACGATGGTGATGCTATTGAAGATATTACTTTTGCGTTTAACTTTAAAAGTATGCTGCCTAATGATAATCAAGGTGTGCAATTAACCGTCGGCCCTGAGGGCAATCAGCGCACTGTATCTGTGCCGCTAAAAAATGTTGGTGGTATTACGGCAGGTAATGATAGTGCAGCTAACTTTAGTGAATCTTACACTGTAAACATGATCAGCGGCCCGCAAAAAACAGGCACTAGCGTACAGCTTAGTAACACCACTACTAGCTCAACTACTTTTAATAAACCGCTTGATTATGTAGGTAATAAAACCTTTACCTCAAAGCAAGATTACCAAATGTATGCCGACCAATTTATGTATCAAGTCGCTATTGCGAACTGTGATGGCATGGCTAAAGTGTTCGTTGGCCAACGTAAAGACCCTTTTGTAGTTAACCTAGGCAAAACCTTTGATTTAGTAAACTACGTACCTGTTGAAGGTGACAGTGCTGCGGGTGCAGGTGATGGCTCAGGCTTTCCTGGTGGCATTACACAGTCGGCAGATAACGATGATTTAGCCGATAAAAACATTACCTCTATAGCAATTGAAGTACCTAAAAGCTGTGTGGTTGGCTCAGGTAATGGCGTAATTGGTTCGTGGACAACAGCAAGCTTACCGCAAGCGCGTATTTTAAATCCTAATGCTAAGTTTGCAAATAACGCAGTTAACGGCGGCGCATTAACGCAAGTTTCGCGTTTAGGTAACCCACTGGTTAATGAGCTAGTAATTGGTATTAAAGATAAAGACACCTTCTCTACTGCACATCCTAAAGATGATGGTCAATTTTTAGATTATGTGTCGCATCCTTCACTGCCTGAACTATTAAATATTTTATTTAAAGATGCAGTTAATACCACCTTAGGGACAAATTTTGCCACGCTTGCACCTACAAACTTTCCACGTAATGATCTTATAACCGCATTTTTAACTGGCTTTGCCGGTGTTAATCAGCAAGCAACAGTAACGCCATCAGAAATGCTGCGTTTAAACACTAAAATTGCAGCAACAGCACAAGCTGATCAATCAACATTTGGGGTAGCAGGTAATGATTTAGCCGGATTTCCAAATGGCCGTCGTCCAGGTGATGACGTTGTTGATATAGCACTAAGAGTTGTTATGGGTCGTTTATGTCACCCTATCCCTGTAGCAGGCGTAGACACTGATTTAGGGCTTTGTAAACCAGAGGATGCTGAAGTAGGTACTGTGCAATTTACCGATGGCGCACCAATAAATGCCGCTATGATGGATGCAAGCTTTCCCTACCTTACTACCCCACTTGCGGGTTCTAAATAAGGAGTAAAACAATGCGTAATTTAAAATATACACAGGCATGTTTGCTGGTAAGTGTTTTAGCAATGAGTGGCTGTGGTAGCGATAATGACAACGAGCCAACAGTGGCTGTTAATGTTGCTCCCACAGCAAGCGATGCCATGGTAACCACACAAACTGAGGTGGCTATTAACGACATGCTTGACGCAGCAGATGCCGATGGCGATACACTTGCCTACAGCATAACAACCCAACCTACACTCGGCAGCGTAGTTGTAAATGCCGATGGCACATACACCTACACGCCCAACAAAGAACAAACAGGGTCAGATAGCTTCATGTTTGGTGTGTCTGATGGGGTTAACAACCAAGTAACAGCAACGGTAAGTATTACTATTGAAGCGTTGCAAGTCGACTTTGCTCAGTTTGCAACCGATGCATTTAATCAACCCGCTAACGCTGAGCCACTGTCTATAAACGGCCGGGTATTTACTAACACCGAAACAGATGTTGGTGGCCTCCACCCTGCAACAGGTAATTAATCAGTAAGTCATAATCAAAGCTGACAGGCCACGGATGGCTTTTTCAAAAGGACTAAACAATGCAATTACCTTACACCAAATTAATTTTGCTACTTGTGGGTATGTTATTTTCAAGCAATGTATTTGCCAGCGCTTTTACCCCAGCCGATAATGAGATTATTGCCCCTAGTAACTCAAATATAGTCGCTCAACTGTCTGTTGCCGAAATAAACGAATTAGTTATAAATAGCCAATATGCTGGGCAAACTGAACGTTTGCAAGGTGTGTTAAAAACACATTTAGCAACTTTGTATAACCAAAACCCCACTCCACAAGTTGGTTATTTATATGCACGAGTACTACAAAAAGAACACCAATTTGATGCTGCAATTAAAATTGCTACTGAAGTATTAGTGGCTGAGCCAAATCACAGTAATAGTCATTTATTACTGGCTAATATTTACATGACCAAAGGTAAATTCACTGCTGCCAAAGGGCATTGTACAGCCTTAATTGGGCAGGTAAGCCTTATTACCGTAAGTACTTGCGTGTTAGATGTACAAAGCCAGCAAGAGCAACTAATACAAAGTTATAATGCATTAAAAAAGATTACCCATAATAAAAATATTAGCCTAGCCACTGCCCATGTATTAAGTGAAATGAGCTACCGATTAAATAATTATCAAACTGCGTTGAGCTACATTAGCCATCTTGATTTACAGTTTGCGCCGGTGAGCCTTATTGTACTGTGGGCCGATACTCAATTAGCACTTAATAACACGCAGCAAGTACTCAATACTTTAGCTGGTTTGCTAACAGATAACAGTAATTTAGAAGATGCTATTTTACTCAGGCTGGCTATTGCTGAAAAAAATACCAATGCGGTTAGTACTAAGTGGCAAACAATGATGAAAAGCCGTGTGGCGCTGCGCGAACTACGTCAAGATACCTTTCATGCCAGCGACCTAGCTCACTATTATATTGCAGTAGCGCCAAATAGTGATAAAGCCCTGTACTGGGCCAATATAAATTGGCAACAAGCTAAAATGAGCACCGATAAGCAGTTATTAATACAAGCCAAAGCCATGCAGCGAGCAACACTATGAAACTCTTTTGTGTATTTATTCTCACTTTAGCCACCTGTTTAGTGGCCACTAATAGCTTTGCTCATCAGTTAAGTACTGGCTATATAACTTTAAATAATACCGCTGCTAGCCAAAATAAGTACAGTGGTCAGTGGCAAGTAAATATAACCGATTTAGAGCAAGTCGTGGCGCTCGATATTAATAACGACAAACAAATAACCTGGGCTGAAATAAAAGCCAAACGCAGCTCAATTAATAGTTTTGTTTATGCTAATTTACAGCTAATTCAGCAACAACAGGCATGCAGGCTCTCTACCCAAGGAGCGTATCAATTAGATAGTCACTTTAATCAACCCTATTTAGTAATACCGCTGCTATTTAGCTGCGCTGACCAAACTGACATTAGCTTACATTACAGCGCCTTTTTTAATACCGATGGCAACCACAAAGCCATTGTAAATATTAATAATTTATCGCGCGTGTTTAGCGCAGCCAATGCAAAACAAACCTTTAACTTTAGCCAATCAAGCTACTTAAGCACCTTTAATCAATATGTGTATCAAGGAATATTACATATTTGGATTGGTATTGATCATATTTTATTTTTAATCGCCTTATTACTTACCTGCGTACTTACCCGCACCGAAAAACAATGGCAAGGTATTAGCTCAAAAAAACAAATTATTAAACACACCGCGTGGATAGTTACCGCATTCACCCTAGCGCATTCAATTACGCTCACTGCAACAGCTATGAATTTAGTATCGCCAAATAGCCGCTGGGTAGAGCTAGGTATTGCCCTATCAGTACTTTTTGCTGCACTTAATAATGTGTGGCCACTGATATTGCGCTTAGGCTGGGTAACATTTGCATTTGGTTTATTGCACGGCATGGGGTTTGCCAGTGTATTGGGTGAGTTGGGGCTGTCGAGCGATTATCAGCTATTGAGTATTGTGGCATTTAACTTAGGGGTAGAAATTGGTCAGCTCAGTATTTTACTCGTAGCATTACCGGTGTTAATCAGCATAAGAGGCTATCAGTGGTATAAAAAATGGTTAATGCCGGTGGGCTCATTTGCCATAGCACTGATTGCATTACAATGGTCAATCGAGCGGTTTTAACCTGTAACCGCTCTAATACCAATTTAGAGTACTTTTTATAGTGCTTTTACAGTACTTCGTCATGCGCTTCAAAAGGCATGAGTAGCGTTTTCATCGCAGGGCGAAGTGCTATTAATACTGTTTCTTCTGTTAGTTCTGGGTAGAGCATTTTGCGTAAAAACAAGCCCGCCATCATAGAAAAAATAACATTAATACGGCTCTCTAATTCTTGCTCTGAGTGTGATTTTAACAAGCTTCTGTCGCTAATTAATAACTGTCTCATTCTGTTTCGCGCTTGCATATCGGCTTCATGCAATAGCGAGGCTACTTTATCGTTTCTACTCGCTTCTGCCATCATGTCTAAATCGATCACACAGGCACCGGTATCCATATGGCGTTGCACACTTTGATGCAACCGATCTAAAAGTATCGTTAACAAATCCCCAGGCTGATCTTCAAACTCTTGAAATATAGAAAACATTTCTTGCATGTCTTGCTCAATAATACTCTCTATTATTGCTTCTTTACTTTCAAAGTAGTTATAGATATGGCCGGCACTCATACCCGCAGTTCTTGCAATTTCAGCCATGCCTGCCCCATGATAGCCTTTGCGACGAAAGCAGTCTGCTGCAGCATCTAGTACTTGTGTGCGCCGTGCTTCGACTAATGCAGGATCTGCATGTCTTTTACTTTTATGGGTCACTTACAACTCCACTATTTAACCTGTCTATTATAAAAACCAATTGCATCTAAATATTTAGTTACAGCAAATAAAGCGCTGTTAAATTAGAAGTATTATAAATTTAACATTCTAGTGATGGCCTATAGCAAAAGCTATAGACCATATAGACTACTTAATCTTGCACCGCTGGTGAGGTAACTTGCCAACCGCCGCCAACTGCTTTGTATAAGTTAATTTTACTGGCAAGTAATGCTTGCTTACCCGTAATTAACTGCTGTTGGGCACTGTACCAAGTTCTTTGCGAATCAAGAACTTGCAAGTAACTGTCGGCACCTTTGTCGTAACGCGCTTGCGAAATATCAAAGGTTGCTTGACGGCTTTGCACTAACTGCTCAAGTGCGCTTAGCTGGGCGTTATAACCTTCTCTATCTGCAAGTACGTCAGCAACTTCACGAAACGCTTGCTGAATTTTTTGCTGATAGGTGGTAAGCGCTATTTGTTGCGCCGCTTTAGCAACATCTAAATTAGCTTGGTTACGGCCCATATTAAAAATAGGCAAATTAATAGTAGGTATAAAACTCCACGTACCCGAGCCACCATCAAATAAACCACTTAAGTCGCTTGATGCAGTACCCGCATTAGCGGTTAAACTAATACTTGGGTAAAACGCAGCACGCGCGATACCAATATTTGCATTAGCCGCTAACAACTGATGCTCAGCCGCTTTAATATCAGGGCGTTGCGTGAGTAAATCAGACGGTAAACCAACTGGTACTTCTGGTAAGTCGAGTAAATGATTAAGTGACGCATTTGGCAGTAAATCACTGGCAACGCTATTACCTACTAGTAAATCAAGCGCATTTTTATCGCGTTTTAATAAACGCTTATACTTTGCTATATCAACTTTAGCTGTAGCAACCGTACTTTTAAGTTGCTCTAGGGTAATTGCTGATGCAGCACCTAAATCAAAACTTTGTTGAGTAAGTGATAACGACGACTGTTGCGACGTTAGGGTTTCCTCGGCCAGTGCTAATAACTGCTGGTCGGTTGCATAGTTAAGCCAGGCATTAGCAAGCTCAGCAATAAGCGACACTTGCATACTGTATTGGCTCAGCTGCGTAGAGTATAAGGTTTGCAGTGCTTGCGCTGACTGATTGCGCACCTTGCCCCATATATCAAGCTCATACGAGGTAATACCTACGGTAGCACTGTACTGCGAATTAATACGCGGCTCACCAGTACTCGATAAATCACCCGGCAAGCGCTGACGCGATCCAGAGCCATTTATATCAAGCGATGGAAATAATGCCGAGTCTTCTATTTGATATAAGCCACGCACGCGCTGCACATTTAATGCAGCAATTTGTAAGTCTTTATTATGCTCAAGGCTCTGTGCAATTAACGCTTGCAGTTTTTCATCGTTAAAAAACTGTTGCCAATTTAGCTGCGTAGCTTGCGCTTGCTCTGCACCCGATGCATACGCATCAGGCACAGGTAAAGCTATTTCTTGTTGCTCTGGGGCAAGTTGGCACCCCGTTAATACAGCTAAAGTAAGTGCGTTTAAACCTAATGTTTTTAAGTTCATTATTCGCTCTCCTTCGTTGCTACTGCCGATTTACTTGAGAATGTTTTACGTACTAAAACAAAAAACAAAGGCACAAATAACACCACTAAGGTAGAGGCAGCTAATGTACCACCAATAATAGAGATACCCAGCGCATTTTGTGCACCCGACCCTGCGCTCGACGCAATAGCCAAAGGTACAACACCACAAATAAAGGCCAGCGAGGTCATTAATACTGGGCGTAAACGCAGTTTAACAGCAGCTATTGCAGCATCCACTAAGCTCAGGCCTTCTTCCATTTTATGAATAGCAAATTCAACTATTAATATCGCGTTTTTAGAAGCCAAACCTATGGTGGTTAACAAGCCTACTTGTAAGTAAATATCGTTTGATAAGTTACCAATTAATGCCGCCATAATCGCACCAAATATACCCAGTGGCACAATAATCATTACAGCAAATGGTACTGACCAACTTTCGTATAACGCAGCTAAACATAAAAATACAAACAACAGCGACAATCCATACAGTAAAGGCGCTTGCCCACCACTTGAGCGTTCTTGATAAGATATACCCGACCACTCAGAAGCAATACCGTTTGGCAATTGCTTAACTAAACGCTCCATTTCATCCATAGCCTGCCCTGTACTATAGCCAGGTGCTGCACTACCTTGAATTTCCATCGCAGAAAAACCATTGTAGCGCTCTAAGCGTGGTGAGCCGTAAGACCAGTGCGAACTAGCAAATGCTGCAAACGGCACCATATCGCCATTATTATTACGCACGTACCACTTATTTAAGTCCTCTGGCACCATGCGCGAATCAGCTTCGCCTTGCATGTATACTTTTTTCACGCGGCCGCGGTCAATAAAGTCATTAACATAGCGGCTACCCCATGCGGTAGACAAAGTACTATTTATATCGGTTTGAGTAACGCCCAATGCTTCCGCTTTTGCAAGGTCAATATCAAGTTGCAGCTCTGGCATGTCTTCTTGGCCATTTGGACGCACACCCGCTAAAACAGGGCTTTTACTTGCCATACCCAATAGCATATTACGTGCATTTAATAACTCGTCATGGCCTAAGCCTACGCGGTCTTGTAAAAACATATTAAAGCCATTAGCTGTACCAAGCTCTACAATTGCCGGTGGTGGGAAAGCAAATACAAACGCTTCTTTTATGGTTGAAAAATACCCCATCCCTTTACCTGCTACTGCATTTACCGATAAGTCGTCACGCTGGCGCTCATCCCAATGCTTTAAGCTCACAAAACCAATTGCTGAGTTTTGCCCAGAACCGGCAAAACTAAAGCCTGTTACCGTAAAGATAGAACTTACCGCTTCGGCTTGATCATTCAAATAATGGTTTTCTACTTTTTCAACTACACCTAACGTTTGCTCAATGGTAGAGCCTGCAGGCAACATTACTTGGTTAAATAATATACCTTGGTCTTCGTCTGGTAAAAAAGCAGTTGGTAAGCTTGAAAACACATATACCATACCACCCACAAGCACACCATAAATAAGTAAGTAGCGCTTTGATTGGCTGATCATACGCCCAACAATACCTTGCGCGCCGCGGTTTGTTTTATCAAAGCCACGGTTAAAGCCAGAGAAAAAACGTCCAATAAATGATGTTTTATCGTGTACATGGCTTGGCTTAAGTAAGGTTGCACATAATGCAGGCGTTAAAATAAGCGCCACTAATACCGACAAGCCCATTGCCGACACAATAGTAATAGAGAACTGACGGTAAATAACACCGGTAGAGCCACTAAAAAACGCCATCGGAATAAATACTGCCGACAGCACCATAGCAATACCTACCAATGCGCCTTTAATTTCGTCCATTGATTTACGTGTTGCATCTAATGCCGAGAGTTTTTCTTCAGTCATTAAGCGCTCTACGTTTTCTACTACAACAATCGCATCATCAACCAACAGGCCAATGGCAAGTACCATAGCAAACATAGTTAACGTATTGATTGAATAACCAAAGGTATACAAAATTGCAAACGTACCCAGTAGTACAACAGGTACTGCAATAGTAGGAATTAACGTTGCACGAAAGTTTTGTAAAAACAAATACATTACAACAAACACAAGTATCACAGCTTCAATTAACGTGTGTACTACTTTTTCTATCGACAAAGATACAAATGGTGTGGTGTCGTAAGGAATAACAACATCTAAACCTTCAGGAAAAAACGGTTTTAAGTCCTCTAATGCTTTTTTAACGCCCTCTGCGGTATCTAGTGCGTTAGCACCACTGGCAAGCTTTATACCAATACCCGCAGCCGGATCACCATTAAAACGTGCAACTACACCATAATTTTCACCGCCCAGTTCTACTCTAGCTACATCTTTTAGACGCACTACTGAGCCATCACTATTGGTTTTAACTAAAATGTTTTCAAACTGATCAGGTGTTTGCAAACGGCTTTGTGCCGTTATTGTCGCATTTAACTGCTGCCCTGCAATCGCAGGCATACCACCGAGTTGGCCGGCAGAAACCTGCGCATTTTGTGCAGTAATTGCCGCGCCAATATCGTTTGGAGTTAACTTAAAGTTTTGTAATTTTGCTGGATCTAACCAAATACGCATAGCGTACTGCGAGCCAAATAACTGCGCTTCACCTACACCATCAACACGAGAAACAATATCTTGCACGTTTGAGGCTACATAATCACCAATATCAATATTAGTCATGCTGCCATCTTTAGACACAAAACCTAATACTAATAAAAAGTTACGCGCCGCTTTGGCTACTACAACACCTTGGCGTTGTACTTCCTCTGGTAACAACGGCGTTGCGGTTGCTAATTTGTTTTGTACTTGAACCTGAGCAATATCAGGGTCTGTATCAGCATTAAACGTTAATGTAAGCGTTGCTGAGCCACTCGACTCTGACGTTGACGACATATATAACAAGCCGTCTAGCCCTTTCATTTTTTGCTCAATAACTTGCGTTACAGAGTCTTCTAAGGTTTGCGCTGATGCACCTGGGTAATTTGCAGTAATACTAATCGCAGGCGGTGCAATAGAAGGATACTGTGCAATAGGTAAACTTTTAACTGCTAAAATACCCGCTAACATAACAATAATAGCGAGTACCCAAGCAAATATCGGTTTATCGATAAAATATCGTGACATTTAAACTCTCCGTTATTGCGCTTGAGTGGCTAAAGGTGTTGCTTCAGTGACAATCACTGGCGCGCTAGGACGAATTTTTTGTAAGCCTTCAACAATTAACTTATCACCAGCAGATAAACCTTTAGTCACTAACCAGTTCGAACCTATTGTTCTATCAACCTCTAGTACTCGGCTCTCTACTGTATTATTTTCACTTACCACCATAGCCGTTGGCTGGCCTTTGGTATTACGCGTTACACCACGCTGCGGAACCAAAACAGCATTTTCTTGAACCCCTTCAACAATAGATGCACGGGCATACATACCCGGTAAAAGTAGTTTCTCAGGGTTAGAAAATTTAGCTCGCAATGTTACCGAACCCGTACTTGGATTAACCGTTACTTCTGAAAACTGTAAGGTGCCCTTATGCGGATAAACCGAACCGTCTTCCATATAAAGCTCAACCTCGGTTTGAATATCTGCATCAACACTTAACGAGCCCGACGACAATGCTTTTTTAAGCTTGGTTAACTCATTACTCGATTGTGTTAAATCAACATAAATTGGATCAAGCTGCGTTACTGTTGCCAATGCCATTGCTTGATTAGCACTTACCAAAGCACCAACAGTCACACTCGATTTACTAATTTGACCACCAATAGGCGATGCTACATGGCTGTAATCTAAATTAATTTGTGCAGCCTGTAATTGCGCTTTCGCAGTAAGTAACTCAGCCTTTGCCTGTTTAGCAGTTGCATCTGCTTCGTCAAAGTCTTGCTGACTTACAGCTTTAATTGCCAACAACTCTTTATAACGCGCAGCTTTTGATTTACTGCTGGCAATACTCGCCTCAGCACGGGCTACAGCTGCTTCACTTGCTGCAAGCTCAGCTTCAAAAATGGCTGGATTTATTTGATATAGCGCTTGGCCTTTTTCTACTTGCGTACCTTCTGTAAACAAACGAGATTGCACAATACCGCTAACTTGAGGACGAATTTCTGCTATTTGATATGCACTTACACGCCCTGGTAATTCTTGTTTAAGTGTAAGTGTTTGGCTTTTTATCGTAACTACACCTACTGGAGTGCCTTGAGAAGCAGTAGCTTTAGGTTGCTCAGCAGCCTGATCACAACCAGTTAAAACGACAGAACCAACGAGGGCCGAAAATACCAATAGCGCGATGCGGGAACGCTGCATATTAAATTACCTTTTAACTTGAATTTAAACTTTAGAATGAACGTTCATTCTAAATTATTTGCATGCACTTTCCAATGCTAATTAAGAATTATTTTTAACTAGATTTAATGCTGTAAACATATGTAAATTTGGTTGACTAAAGCGACTATTTGCTTACAGTCAAAACTCCCCTAGGGCATTGTGTAAAGCCCAAATAGGGCTGAATTCAGCGTGGTTGTGCTTTGAATAGTGATTAGTTATTGGTATTTAGTAATTGCTATAGACACTTGATTGAGGTGTTGTATGGAACGGTCATTGAGGTTCGCTAGATATAATAGAAAACTTAGTGATAGTAATATCTTAGGTAATTTGTTAAAACTATATTAAGTAGAGAAATGAGCGTGACATCGGCAGAGATATCACGATTCGCACACTATCAATGATGCAATAACTTATTAATTGAAACACAATAGAGAAATATAATGATTATAGACGGCGAAATAACTTTAAAGTCAGGGTTTAGATATCAAGTTGAGTTACATTCAGTCAGAACTGACAGCATCGGCAACCTTCATGGAGGAAAGTTCAAAAATGATACTGACTTTCAAGCGCAATTAGAGACAGATGCAAGAGATGCTGGATCATGGAAAGCGATACAAGAAATGAGTATCCAATTCGATTACCGAAGTAATACTTTTGATTGTGATATTCTTGTGCAAGACGTATTCAATGATTTCCCTTCATTCAAAGTAATCAAAGTGCGTGCCATGTAAATTACACGTACAAGCCAATCAAGCAGGATTAAAAACGGCTGCTCAGTCCCGCTTAGCTGCACATTTTAGCAAACAATTTTTAGTCTCTTATTGGGCTGTTGAACAAAGCCGCTACGCGGAGCTAGCAACTTCTAGCATAATTGCCACACTTGTCATTGGGACTTCCCCCTA